>NZ_JBHXQZ010000006.1:0-121882 GCF_042717095.1 Streptomyces sp. NPDC058632
CCACCGCCGCCGCGGGCCACAGCCTCGGCGAACTGACGGCCCTGCACTGGGCCGGCGCCATGGACGGGGAGGTACGGGTGACGTGGTGCGGAGGGCGGACGATGATCCGGCCCGCCTCCAGCAGGTCGCAGAGCATGATCACTACCACGCTCATCGGGAGGTCGAGACGCGCCGCGAGTTCCGCCACCGCGAGGGGCTCCGCGCACAGTCGCAGGATGCGCGTGTGCTCGGGCTGCGGCCGGGCGGCCGTCTCGGGCTGCGGCTCGACCGTCGTCACCGTCGTGATGAGTGTGAAGTCGGCACGGCTGGGCCGCGTCCGGCCACCGGTCAGCGTGAACGGTCGGACGAGCCGGCCCGGGAAATCGCCTCCGCCCACCTCACGCGCCGGAGTCGGAGGGACCTGCCGTGCCCCGGGGCGCCGCGCTGAGGTGCTCGCCGATCTTCTTCACCAGCATGTTCATCTGGTACGCGACCACGCCGACGTCCGCGCCCGGGCCGGTGAGCACCACGAGATGGGCGCCGGGCCCGGCCGAGGTCAGGATCAGATAGCTGTTGGCCATCTCGATGAGCGCCTGGCGCACCGGGCCGCCGCGGAAGTCCATGCTGACCCCCTTGCTGAGGCTCATCAGCCCGGACGCGGTGGCCGCCAGACGTTCCGCGTCGTCGCGCAGGAACCCGGTGGACTTGCTGACCACCAGCCCGTCCTCGGACAGGACCACGGCCTGGTTCACGTCGGCGACCCGCTCCACGAGTCCGGTCAGCAGCTGATCGAGCTGGGTGTGAGTGGCGGGTATGGGGCGTGTCATGACTGTGTTCCTTCTTCGGCGTTCGGCGTTCGGCAGTCGGCGTTCAGCGGTCGGCGGGCGGTGTCGAGAGCTCTCGGGAGGCGGCGGTCACCTCGGCGGGCACCTCTGGGGATGCTGTCATGTCGTCATCGGCGGCCGGCCGCAGGGAATCGTTGTCGGAACCGGCGTCGTCGTCGCGTGCCTCGAACGTGCCGCGCTGGAAGCCGGCGAGGGAGGAGGCGGCGTGTTCCGCCGTGAAGCTCGCCGCGTCGTCCTCGACGACCTGGGTCACCGCCTCCTCACGGAGTTCGGCGGCCAGGCTGGTCTGCGGCACCCGGCGGGGGAGCGGGGTGAGCCCGTTCGGCCGGGGTGCGGCAACGGCGCCGGCCGGGCGGGCGGCGGTCCGTGCGGCGGTCCCGGAGCGGGACGGCCGCGGCGGCCCCTCCGAGGGAGCCCGCGTGTCCGGGGTGCCCCCGGTCCCCGGCGTGTCCGGGCGGTCCGTGACGAATGCCCTGCCGGTGACGCCGGTCCCGGTCGTGGCGTGCGCCGTGTCTGCCCCGCCCGCCGGGTCCGTGGCGCCGGCGGCCTCGCCGTCGGGAGCCGCCGGGGCGGCCGTGCCGTCCGTGGTGTCCGCCGGACGGCGCCCGTTCACCGCACCGGTGACGGCGAATGCGGTCTCCTGGGGGACACGTGCGGCCTCCCGCACCACGATCGCGTGCGGTACCAGCACGATCGCCGTCGTCCCGCCGTACGGCGACGGGCGCAGGGTGACGGTGATGCCGTGCCGGTGGGCCAGCTGGGAGATCACGAACATGCCGAGTCGGAGGTCGTCGGCGAGCGCCACCACGTCGAACTGCGGCGGACTGGCCAACTGGGTGTTGATCGAGGCGTAGTCCTCCTCGGACAAGCCGAGGCCCCGGTCCTCGATCTCGACGGCGAGGCCCTTGGCCACCAGGGCGGCGCGCACCCCGACGGGGCTCGGCGCCGGCGAGTACACCGTCGCGTTGTCGATCAGCTCGGCCAGCAGGTGGATGACGTCGGCCACCGCGGGCGGAGCCAGCGCGACCTCCTCGTCGGTGTGCACGTCCACCCGCTGGTACTCGGCGACTTCACCGACGGCGCTGCGCAGGATGTCGATCAGCGCGACCGGCTCGCTCCACGAACGGCCGGGCCGCTCGCCGCTGATGATGACGAGGTTCTCCTCGTAGCGGCGCAGCTGGCTGGCCGTGGAGTCCAGTTCGTACAGGCCCTTGAGGACCTCGGGGTCGGTGTGCGTGCGTTCCAGCAGGTCGAGCTTGCTGAGCTGGAGGTTGACCAGGTTCTGGCTCTGCCGGGCGATGCCCAGGATGACCTTCTGGAAACCGAGCCGGGTGTCGGCGAGTTCGACCGCCGTGTGCACCGCGGTGCGCTGCGCCGTGTTGAACGCCTGGGCGACCTGGCCGAGTTCGTCGTGGCCGTAGTCCAGGGGCGTGATCGCCGACTCGGCGTCGACCTTCTCGCCCCGCTCCAGCCGGGCCACGACCTCGGGCAGCCGCTCCTCGGCCAGGCTGAGGGTGGCCATCCGCAGGCCGCGCAGCCTGCGGGACAGCGAGCGGGTGATCCGCCACGACATGCCGACGCACAGCAGCAGGGCGACCAGACCGCCGGCGCTGAGGGAGGCCGCGGTCAGCAGCATGCCGCGGGCCTCGTCGGCGCTGCGGGTGAGCAGCGCGTCGGTCTGCTCCTCGATCAGGGCCGCGTACTGCGGGGTGATCCTGTCCAGCGCGGCGTCCCACTGCTTCTGGGTGTCCGGCAGACTGATCTTCCCGCTCTCGGCCGTGGGGCGGGAGTCGCGTACCGCGTTCTCGATGTCCTGCAGGGTCCGCCACTCGGGACTCTGCAGGATCTTCTCGGCCTGTGTCTTGGTGCTGCCGCGCAGGGACGGCACGATCTGGTCCTCGACCAGCCAGCGCTGGGTGGTGACCAACTCCGTGAAGCCGGCCCAGGACTCGTCGTCGAGCTCCCCGGACGGCCAGGCCAGGGTGAGATGCGCGTCTTCCCGGGAGAGCATCTCCGCGGCCTGCTCCAGCGAGACCAGCGGCCCGGCCTGCGAGGTCAGGTCGCCGTCGTCGACCTGCGACAGCTCCTGGAAGGCGTGGATCTGGTCCTGGATGATCGAGGAGTACTGGTCGAGTGCCTGCTCGGCGGTGATGTCGCTCGGCGCGTCCACCTGGTCCCGGTAGTACTCCAGGCTGCCCACCGAACCGAGCACCGAGTACAGCGGGTCCGACACACGGTCCGGTGCCCCGGCGATCGCGTCGGCCTGTCCGACCAGCCGTGCCACCGCCGTGTCGGTCTTCTCGCGCTGCGCGTCGAGGGCGGCCCGGGAGTCCGTCGGCGAGGCCAGCCAGGTGGCGGTCAGCCGTCGCTCCTGCTGCAACGCGAGGGTCGCGTCGGTGCCCATCGCGCCGGTCGACCGGCTCAGTTCCGTCTGGGAACGGAGCCGCAGCCCCTCCGAGAACATCTGGATCGTGGTCACACCCCACATGGCGGTGAGGGTGACGGTGGGCACCAGTGCCAGAAGGACCAGCGAGAGACGTATGGAGCCGAGACGGCGCCGGGCACCTGTCCGTGGAGACATCGTCGTCCTAGAGCGGTCGGATCATCGGAAAAGCGGGCGGAGAGCGGCGGGGGAACGGGCTGTGGACGTGTCGGGAGGACGTACGTCCGGTACGTCACAGGTGATGCGCAGGATGTTATCCGCACACGTGACCGTACAGCCCGTTCGTAACCGAATCTTTGGGTACGTCCTCACGGGATGTGTTCGTCACCGGGTGCCGTTGGCGGCGAACTCGGCGACCGAGGCGGCGTTGGTCTTCGTGACGAACGCCGGCCCGGTGAGAACCGGCGACACCCCGCCGCCGCTGATGTTGCCGTTGGTCCGGTACAACCACAGCGCGTCCACGGAGAGATAGCCCTGGAGGTAGGGCTGCTGGTCCACGGCGAACTGGATGTCACCGCTGCGGACGGCCGCCACCAGCTCCTCGTTGAGATCGAAGGTGGCGACGTGCGCCCCGGTGTCCGCCTCCTTGGCGGCGTCGGCCATGGCGAGGGCGTACTGAGCGCCGTTGGCGACGACCTCGTCGATGGTCGGGTCCTGCCGCAGCGTGGCGGTGACGATGCCGGAGACGGCGCGCTGGTCGGAGCCGTCCACGTAGAGGTTCTCGACCTTTCCGTCGAACGTCTTCCGCATGCCGGCGCAACGCGCCTCCAGCGCGACATTGCCCCGCTCGTGGACCACGCAGAGGGCGTTCTTGGCCTTCAGCTCGTTGAGCTTGTTGCCGACGGCCTGCCCCGCGACGCCCTCGTCCTGACCGAAGTACTCCAGCAGACCCGCCGACTTCCAGGCGTCGATACCGGAGTTGAGCCCGACCACGGGGATCCCCGCCTTGCGCGCCTCGTCCACCGGGCCCTTCATCGCCTGCGGCTTGGCCAGCGTCAGGGCGATGCCGTCCACCTTGTCGCGGACGGCGTTGCGCACGAGCTCGGCCTGACCGTCCGGGTCCGCGTCGCTCACGTACGTGAGGGTGATGCCGTCCTTCGCGGCGGCGGCCTCGGCACCCCTCTTCACCCGGTCCCAGAAGGCGTCCCCTTCACCGCCGTGCGTGACCATCACGACGCTCATCCCGTCGCCGGCCGTGCCCGGGTTCTCCGCGTCCGAGGAGTCGTCGGCCGTGTCGAAGACGGAACAGCCGGTCACCACCAGGACGACGGCTGCCGCCAGGGCCGCGAGGTGGACGGGCCGTCTGTGGACACGATGGGCCGGTGGACGAATGTTCATGGGGGAGCGGACCTCGCTGTACGCCGAGCTGGGGGAGGAAGGAGGAAGGAGGGGACGAGAGCAGGGGCGGAGCCGCGGTGTGTACACCGACCGGGTGACTCTCGCTGGGACCGGAGCCAATCGCGTCCTCCTGCCGGTAGTCAAGTGACCAGCCACGTGAAGTGAGATGCTGCTGCCGCATTGTGATGAACGGTGAGTTCCGTGGCGGCAGGGGCGGCCGGCACCCCCGTGCACCGAACCGCGTGGACGGTACGGAACCGGCCGCGCGGCGCTGCCTGTTCTCCGTACCCGTCCCTCTCCGCACCTGTCTCTGTCCGCGGCTCGCCGCCCGGTGCCCGGCCGCCCTCAACGGCCCTTCCGGTTGCGGCGATTTCCCCTCGGGGCTGCCTGTCGTTCCCTTTCCTTCGCGCGGCTGCCACACTCAGATACCGGACGCGCTGTTTTCTTCCGGTGTCCGCACCCGAATTGCCGGATGTGTACCCTGTCACAGGGCGAGCCGGTGTGATGAGTACGGCCGAAGGGTGAGTTATCGTGTACACGGGGTAAAAACAAACGGCATGACCCGTTCCTTTTCCGGCTCAGGAGTTCAGTCGATGGCGAGGCAGGTACGCGCCGAGCAGACCCGCGCGACGATCATTAAGGCGGCCGCCGATCTGTTCGACCGACAGGGCTATGAATCGACCAGTCTCAGCGACATCGTCGAGCACGCCCACGTCACCAAGGGAGCCCTGTACTTCCACTTCGCGGCGAAGGAGGACCTGGCGCACGCGATCCTGGAGCTCCAGTCCGCCACCTGCCGCAGGCTGGCCAGGGACACCGGGATCCGGGGCCACACCTCCCTGGAGGCGCTGATGCGCCTCACCTTCGGCATAGCCCGCCAGTCGGCCGAGGACCCCGTGCTGCGGGCCGGGCTCCGCCTCGCCACCGGGGGAACCCGGCCGCGTCCACCGCTCAGCCACCCGTTCACCGAGTGGACGGACCTCGTCACCGCCCGACTCGTCGGCGCGGTCAAGGAGTCCGACGTCCATCCCGAGGTCGACATCGACGTCGTGGCCCACTCCCTCGTCTGCTTCTTCATCGGTACCCGCGTCGTGGGCCGCACCCGGGAACCCGTCGCCCGGCAGCCCCGCCGCACCGCGGAGATGTGGCAGCTCCTCATCCGGGGCCTGGTCCCGGTCACCCGCAGGGCCCGCTATCTCAGCCTGGCCGCACGGCTGGAGCGGGAGATCGCCCCCGTCTGACGCGATGCCGATGCCGTGGGTCCCGCGGAGGCGGCTTCGACGGTCCATCGGTCCGTTCCGCGCCGCCGGGGCGGCCGGTCCCGCAGCCCGGCGCCGCGCGTTACGGTGAGCCGCATGCCCGACACCCCCACCGCTCCCGTGATCCTCGGCAACCGGCCCGGCTCGTTCCCGCACGGTGTGCTCGCCGAGCGGCACCCCGCGATCATCCGGCAGGTGCGCGAGGCCTTCCCGTACGAACCCGGGCAACAGCACGCGCTCGACGCCCTGCTGGCCAACTGCACCGGGGGCACCGTCGAACCCCTCCCCGCCGACGCCCACGACCGGGAGCGCTGGGCGGCCTGGGGGATGGACACATACGCCGGACAGTCCTGGTACGACGTGCCCTGGCTGTGGTCCGAGAGCTGGTTCTACCGCCAACTGCTGGAAGCGGTCGGCTACTTCGGCCCGGGCCCCTGGCAGGGCATCGACCCCTTCCGTCCCTCCAAACGCGCCGAACTCGACTCGCCCGCGACGGACGAGGAACTCGCCGCGCTCGAGGACCTCGCCGGCCGGCCCGCGGACGAACAGCGGCAGGCCCTGCTGCACGGCTCGCTGTGGGGCAACCGCGCCGACCTCGGCTTCCGGCTCTCCGCCGAGGGAGCCGACCTCGCGGCGGCCGTCCCCGCGCCGGTCGCCGACGACAGCGAGAGGCTGTGGTCCCTGCTGGACGCCTCCCGCGCGGGCACCTTCGTCCTGGTCGCGGACAACGCCGGACGCGAACTCGTCCCCGATCTCCTGCTCATCGCCCACCTGCTGGCCCGCGGAACCATCGGCCGGGCGGTGCTGCACGTCAAGCCGTACCCGTACTACGTCTCCGACGCCACCACCGCCGACGTAGTCGACGCGCTGCGCCGACTGGTCAACGCCCGGGGGGCAGCCTCCGGTTACGGCCGCCTGCTGTGGGACGCCCTCTCCGACGGCCGGCTCACCCTCCGCGCCCACCCGTTCTCCTGCTCCCCGCTGCCGTACGAGGAGATGCCCGACGACCTCCGCGCCGACTTCGCCCCGGCCGCGCTCACCCTCGTCAAGGGCGACCTCAACTACCGTCGCCTGGTGGGCGACCGGACCTGGCCGCCCACCACACCCTTCACCGACGTCACCGGCCACTTCCCCGGACCGGTCGCCGCCCTGCGCACCCTGAAGTCCGACGTCGTCACCGGACTGGCTCCCGCGACGGAGAAGGCGCTGGTCGCGGCCGAGGACCAGCGCTGGCGCACCGGCGGCACCCACGCGCTGATCCAGGTACGGGCCTAGCGACCCGCACCCCCGTACAGACGTGACGGAGGCGCACATCCGGCACTCCCGCACCGGCATTTCGGCATTTCGGCGAGGGTTCACGCGATGGTGTGATCATGTCCGGGCCGGTGGATGCCGCCACAGAGCCACGGGTAGTGCCGGGCCATGACCCAGCCATTCGAACTTCCGCACTTCTACCTGCCGCACCCGGCGCGGCTGAACCCGCATCTCGATCAGGCCCGGGCCCACTCGTCGGTGTGGGCGCGCGAGATGGGCATGCTGGAGGGATCCGGAGTCTGGGAGCAGGCCGATCTCGACGCGCACGACTACGGCCTGCTCTGCGCCTACACCCACCCCGACTGCGACGGGCCCGCCCTCTCCCTGATCACCGACTGGTACGTGTGGGTCTTCTTCTTCGACGACCACTTCCTGGAACTGTTCAAGCGCAGCCAGGACCGCGAGGGCGGGAAGGCCCACCTGGACCGGCTGCCGCTGTTCATGCCGCTGGACCCGTCGGCTCCCGTGCCCGAGCCGCGCAACCCGGTCGAGGCGGGCCTCGCCGACCTGTGGGCGCGCACCGTGCCCGCGATGTCCGAGGACTGGCGCGCCCGGTTCGCCGTCGCCACGGAACACCTCCTCAACGAGTCGTTGTGGGAGCTGTCCAACATCAACGAGGGGCGGATCGCCAACCCCGTCGAGTACATCGAGATGCGCCGCAAGGTCGGCGGAGCGCCGTGGTCGGCGGGGCTCGTCGAGTACGCGACCGCCGAAGTGCCCGCCGCCGTCGCCGGAACCAGGCCGCTCAGGGTGCTGATGGAGACGTTCTCCGACGCCGTGCACCTGCGCAACGACCTGTTCTCCTACCAGCGCGAGGTCGAGGACGAGGGCGAGAACAGCAACGGCGTCCTCGTCCTGGAGACCTTCTTCGGCTGCACCACCCAGCAGGCCGCCGACACCGTCAACGACATCCTCACCTCGCGGCTGCACCAGTTCGAGCACACCGCGTTCACCGAAGTGCCCGCGGTCGCCCTGGAGAGGGGCCTCGCCCCGCACGAGGTCGCGGCCGTCGCGGCGTACGCGAAGGGCCTGCAGGACTGGCAGTCCGGTGGCCACGAATGGCACATGCGCTCCAGCCGGTACATGAACGAGGGCGCGCGGCAGACCTCCCCGTGGGCGGGACCGACCGGGGCGGGCACCTCGGCCGCCGACGTGCGCGGGCTGCTCGCCGCCGCGGGCGCGGCGAGACTGCGGGCACACACCCATGTGCCGTACCAGAAGGTCGGCCCGTCCCTGATCCCCGAGATCCGCATGCCGTTCCCGCTGGAGCTCAGCCCGCACCTCGACGCCTCCCGCGGCACCCTCGTCGACTGGTGCCGGCGGACCGGCATTCTGAGCGAAGGCGTCTGGGACGAGGACAAGCTCGACGCCTACGACCTCGCGCTGTGCTCCGCCGGAATCGACCCGGACGCCACCCCCGAGGCCCTCGACCTCAGCGCGCAGTGGCTCGCCTGGGGCACCTACGGCGACGATTACTACCCGCTCGTCCACGGTCACCGCCGCGACCTGGTCACCGCCCGGCTGACCACCGCCCGCCTGTCCGACTGCATGCCCGTCGACGGCGAACCCGTGCCCCCGGCGGCCAACGCCATGGAGCGGGGCCTGGCCGACCTGTGGGCCCGCACCACGGCGGGCATGACCCCCGAGGAGCGGGGGCCTCTGAAGAACGCCGTGAACGTCATGACCGAGAGCTGGCTGTGGGAGCTGGGCAACCAGATCGTGCACCGCGTGCCCGACCCGGTCGACTACCTGGAGATGCGCCGGCAGACCTTCGGCTCCGACCTCACCCTCGGCCTGTGCCGGATGGGCCACGGCCCGGCCGTCCCGCCCGAGGTCTACCGCAGCGGCCCGGTCCGCTCGCTGGAGAACGCGGCCATCGACTACGCCTGCCTCCTCAACGACGTCTTCTCGTACCAGAAGGAGATCGAGTTCGAGGGCGAGATCCACAACGCGATCCTCGTCGTGCAGAACTTCTTCGGCTGCGACTACCCGACGGCGCTGGGCATCGTCCACGACCTGATGAGCCGCCGCCTGGACCAGTTCGAGCACGTCGTGGCGCATGAACTTCCCGTGCTGTACGAGGACTTCGAGCTGTCCCGGGAGGCGCGCGCGATCATGCGTGACTATGTGCTGGACCTGCGGAACTGGATGGCCGGCATCCTGCACTGGCACCGCAGCGTGGACCGCTACAAGGACGCGTGGCTCTCCGGCCGGGCCCACGGCTTCCTGCCGGACCGCACACCCGCGGTGCCCATGGCCACCCGCATCTGAGGGGAAGCCGGTCTCACTCTTTGGTGGCTCGTCGGCCTCCGTCGATCCGGGTGGCACTCCAGGCGGAGGTGATCCATGGAACAGACCGCGTTGCGAGCCGATGCCGAGCCGAGAGGCGTCCGGTGCCGAGACACGGATGAGGGCGAGGGGGCGGACCGGAACGGACCGGAACGGAACCGGAAACGGGAATGGCTCCGGCTCCGGCTCCGGCTCCGGGTACTGGTCCGGGGCGGGGGACAGGGCCGCCGGGGCCCGGTGCGGTTCCGGCCGGCCGCGTCCGCATGCCGCGCGCCACCGCAGCGGCGGCTTCCACCAGCTCACGGCCGTCCCCGGCCTCGTCCCCCGGGCATCGGGAAGCGGTGACGAGACCAGGGCCGTCGCGCCCCGGAACGCCGGGTCCGAATGGGTACATCAGTGCGATGCGGGCGGTTGGTGTGCGCACGGGGCCGCTCCCAGGCGTGCCGGGCGGGACGGCATGCCGGATGAACGCGGCAAACCGGCTCGCGCCGCCCCCGCCCGCCGGGCAGGATGCTGCTCGTAGCCCCGCGTCTGCACCTGCCCCGGGAGGCCCGGATGACCGGCAGTACGTCCTCGTCCCGCACCGCCGCCGACGACGTGTTCCGTACCCGTACGGAGCGTGCCGCGGGGGAGACGGTCATAGTGGACTGAACGGCCCCGACGCCCCCTCCCCGCCCACCGAACGACAGCGGCGCGACCATGACCCAGGCACCGACACCCACCGCGGACACCGTCCGCAGACTGATCCGTACCCTCCTCCAGGATGAAGGGGACGGTGAGACCGCCGACGGACCGGACGTGCGGCCCGTCGGTGAGGGCGTCGATCCCGCCGCCTGGTGGGTCGGCACCCGGCAGGTGCTGCGTCTCGCGCTCGACCGGGAGGCGAGCACACACCGGCGCCGTGAGCTGCGGCTGCGGGAACTCGTCCGCCCCCACATCCCGGTCGCGGTGCCGTCGAGCGCGGCGCACGGCGAATGGGCACCGGGCCTGGCCTACACCCTGGACACCAGGCTGTCCGGCGGGTCGGCGGAGGAGCACCGGGTGTCCGCCGTCGGCGAGACCGATCTGGCCGGGCTGCTCACCGGGCTGCGCAAGGTACCGGTGCCGCAGGCGGAGACGCTCGGTGTGCCGCGTGTCTCCCCGCGTTCCCTGGAGTCCCTGCGCCGGGCCGCCGGACAGGCCGCCGAACGGCTGGCCGACGCCGACGAGTTCGCCCCCGCCCGCCTGCGGCAACTCACGCCGTCCGCCGCCGGCCGGCTCGCCGCCCAGTCCGGTTCGCCGGTCCTCGTCCACCACGACCTCACCGGCGCGCATCTCGTGGTCAGCACCGACGGCCGGGTACGCGGGGTCCTCGGCTGGGCCGGGGCGGTGGTCGGCGACCCCGCCGAGGACATCGCGGGCCTGGCGCTCGCCGTGGGCTCCCCGGCCGCCGTACGCGCCGCCACCCTCGCCGGTTACGGCGCCCGCCCCTGTCTGCGCGGCCTGTGGCTGGCCCGCTGCGACGCCGTCCTCCACCTCGCCGACGCCCTCGGCGGCGGAGGCACCGGCCCACTGCCGACGCCCGTGCCACTGCCGCTGCTGCGCGTCCGGCTGCGCCGGGCCTGGGAGGCGATCCTGCTGGAGCGCGTGACGGACCTCCGCAGCGCCGACGACATGCCCTAAATCCCGCCGTCACATTCCCGCCTGCCTCGCGACGCCGTGCACGCACTCTCGCCGCACCGGGCACTCACTGCAGCACCACCGCCGACTCGCCGGGCAGGTGCAGTACCCCGTCCGCGCCCGGTACGCCGACGGGCTCCCAGGCGGCGAGTACGCGCGCGTGCGGGACGCCCAGGGGGATCGCGGCCGGTTCACCGGCCAGGTTCACGGCCACCAGCACGTCCCCGCGCCGGAAGGCGAGCCAGCGCCGCTCCTCGTCGAAGACCACCTTGGTGTAGGCGAGGTCGGGGTCGGTGAGGTCAGGCTGCGCGTGACGCAGCGCGACGAGCCGCCGGTACCAGGCCAGCACGCGTGCATGGGGCTCGCGCCGCGGCTCCGACCAGTCCAGGCAGGAGCGGTCGCGGGTGGCGGGGTCCTGCGGGTCGGGCACGTCCGCCTCGGCCCAGCCGTGCGCCGTGAACTCCCGCCGCCTGCCGTCGCGCACCGCCTTGGCGAGTTCGGCGTCGGTGTGGTCGGTGAAGAACTGCCAGGGCGTGCCCGCCGCCCACTCCTCGCCCATGAACAGCATCGGCGTGAACGGTGCCGTCAGCGTGAGGGCCGCCGCGCAGGCCAGCAGACCGGGGGGGACCAGCGCGGCCAGCCGGTCGCCCTGGGCCCGGTTGCCGATCTGGTCGTGGGTCTGGCTGTAGCCGAGGAGCCGGTGCCCGGCGATCCGCGCACGGTCCAGAGGCCGTCCGTGCCGCCGGCCGCGGAAGGAGGAGTACGTGCCGTCGTGGAAGAAGCCGCCGGAGAGCGTCTTGGCGACCGCCGCGAGCGGGGCGCGCGCGAAGTCGGCGTAGTAGCCCTGCGACTCCCCGGTCAGCGCGGCGTGCAGGGCGTGGTGGAAGTCGTCGTTCCACTGTGCGTGCAGCCCGTGGCCGCCGTCCGCGCGGGGCGTGACCTCCCGGGGGTCGTTCCGGTCCGACTCGGCGATCAGGAACAGCGGCCGGCCGGTGTCGGCCGACAAGGCGTCCACGGCCGCCGACAGCTCCTCCAGGAAGTGGTGGGCACGCGTGTCCGCCAGCGCGTGCACCGCGTCCAGGCGCAGCCCGTCGATCCGGTAGTCGCGCAGCCACGCCAGCGCGCTCTCGACGAGGTATGTCCGCACCTCGTCCGAGCCGGGGGCGTCCAGGTTGACGGCGGCGCCCCACGGGGTGTGGTGGGTGTCGGTGAAGTACGGGCCGAATCGCGGAAGATGGTTCCCGGAAGGCCCCAGGTGATTGTGCACCACGTCGAGGACGACACCCAGGCCCAGGGCGTGTGCCCGGTCCACGAACCGCTTCAACGCCTCGGGTCCCCCGTACGGCTCGTGCACCGCCCACAGCGAGACCCCCTCGTACCCCCAGCCGTGCCGGCCGGGGAAGGGACACACCGGCATCAGCTCCACATGGGTGACGCCCAGCCCGGCGAGATGCTCCAGCCGCTCTGCGGCGGCGTCGAACGTGCCCTCGCGCGTGTACGTGCCCACATGCAGCTCGTACAGGACGGCGCCGGGCAGCGGACGCCCGCCCCAGACCGTGCGCCAGGCGAACGCGTCGTGGTCGACGACGGCGCTTTCCCCGTCGGGCCCGTCCGGCTGCCGGCGCGAGCGCGGATCGGGCAGGAGCGGCCCGCCGTCCAGCGCGAAACCGTACCGGGAGCCGTCCCGGGCGTCCGCCTCGCCCCGCCACCATCCCTCCCGTTCCTGATCACGCGTCAACACGAGCGTGACGCCGTCGCACTGGAGCGTCACGTCGCCGGCCTGCGGTGCCCACACCTCGAACTGCACGGACGGTTCCCCTTCGTCTGCCCACCGTGATGTAGCCAGACCATGGTCATACATCGGAGACCGATCCGCCGGTGAATGTGCCCTTTGCGGCGGGTGTCGCCGCCGCAGGAGTGGGGGCGTCCGTGCGGCGCTTGTGCCGTCTCCTGGACAGT
This sequence comes from Streptomyces sp. NPDC058632, assembly GCF_042717095.1. Lineage (NCBI taxonomy): Bacteria > Bacillati > Actinomycetota > Actinomycetes > Kitasatosporales > Streptomycetaceae > Streptomyces > Streptomyces sp. NPDC058632. Next base: position 13,086 of record NZ_JBHXQZ010000006.1, read on the forward strand.
CCGGCCGGTGCTGGCCGACAATCAGCACTGTGACGTCGTCATTCGAGTTCAACACGTACCCCGCGCGGCTCTCCGACGTGGAGCGCGACAAGGCGCTGAAGGTGCTGCGGGACGGCGTCGCCGTGGGGCGGCTGTCCCATGACACGTTCATCCGGCGCATGGAGCTCGCGCTCGCGGCCCGGTGCCCCGACGAACTCGCCCCGCTCACCGCCGACCTGCCCACCGAGGGCCGCTTCTCGCGCCTGGTGTTCGGCTCCGTGGAGGCGGTCTCCGGGTTCACGGTACGGCTGCGCGGGGCGTGGCGGGCCGAGCGGCTGCCGAAGCTGCTGCTGCCCCATCCGGCGACCGCCCACCCCTTGCGCATAGGGCGCGACCCCGCCAACGGGCTGCGGCTCCACCACGAGACGGTCTCCCGCATGCATGCCGAACTCCGCAGGCAGGGCGGCCTGTGGGTGCTGCGGGACCTCGGTTCCACCAACGGCACGACGGTGAACGGGCGTCGGGTGGTCGGCGCGGCCGTCGTCCGCGAGGGCGACCAGATCGGCTTCGGACGGATGACGTACCGGCTCGCGGCGAACTGACCGTCCGGAAAAGATCGGCGAACTCCCTTTGCCCTCGGCAGTGTTGGCGTGCCCCCACCGTCGTGACTCACTGCGGGTGCCTCGTGTGCATGCCGTGAAAGGCGAGTCGACGAACCGACGGCACCACTTCGTGGAGGTGGGCCTGCCACCCCTCCCGCGCGGGCACGCCCCCGCTGCTCCTGTGCGTCGGCCGCTGCAGCCGGCAGATCCTCGTCGTCGCCGGACCGCACGCCGACGAACCGGCGGGCGGCGCCACCGTGCTGCGGCCGGCCGAAAGCGCCCCGGCCGACCCCCGCCTCACCGAGGCCGCCGTCGGGTCGACGTGGTTCCCTCCGCACCACCACGGCACCGGCACCGGCACCGGCACCGGTGACGGCGATGGTGCCGTCCGCCCGCGCCCGCCCATGAACACCGCCCGGCTGACCGCGCTCACCGTCGCGGGCCGCAGGCCGGCGCTGCGCACCGCGGGGCCGCCGCACCAGCTGGTCACCACCGCCGGCCGCGATCCGGCCGGGGTGCTGCCGGAGCTGGACCGGCTCATCGACGCGCGGTACGCCGACCACCGCGACACCCGCGCGACACGCTGGATCCCGGTCGCACGTCAGGTCGATTACCGGGTGCGGGTCGTGGTCGCCGCGTTCGAACCGGCCGTACGGCACCCGCCCCCACCCTCTCGTTCGGGTGAGCCGGGCTGGGGTTTCGGCACCGCCGTGCCGATGCATCTGGAATGACGTACACCTCACCCAAAGCGGTACGGGGCGCGCTGCTGGCGGCGACCGCCCTCCTCGCCTGCCTCGTCGCCGCCCCCGCGCAGGCCGGCCCGGTCCCCCAGGGCGCAGCCGCCTCCGGCAACTGGCTCCTCCTCGGCGTGGACCGGGGCGAGACCCGGACCGGCACGACACCCGGCAGCCTGCTCCTCTGCGACCCGCCCCAGGGCCACCCGCGCGCGGCCGAAGCCTGCGCGGAACTCGCCGCGGCGGACGGGCGCATCACCGGCATCCCGGCCCGGGAGACCTACTGTCCGATGGTCTACGCCCCGGTGACCGCCCACGCGCGCGGGCAGTGGCGAGGACAGCCGGTCGAGTACACGGAGACCTTCCCGAACCGGTGCGCGATGGAGGCCCGGACCGGCTCCGTGTTCGCTCTGGACGGGCCGTAGACCCATGAGGGCTCCGGGAGCGGGCGGGGTCAGCCCGCTCCCGGTCCTGCTCCCGTGCCCGCGCGGGCATGCAGCGCCGCCGCCACGACCGTGCGGACCTGATGCTCCACCTGGTGCGCCACGGGCACCCAGCGGGCCCGGAAGTGCACGGCGAACGCGTCGCTCCACAAGGCGACCAGGCGCTCGAGCCGCGCCGCCGCGTGCGCGTCGGTCTCCCGCAACTCCCGCAGCAGCATCGCCGCCGCCCGCAGCGGCACCCGGCGCGTGAACGCGTCCACGCTGCCCACGTACGCCCTGGTGCCGTCGGGCGGCGGGGTGCGGACCAGGTCCCCGGCCAGCCCCGGGGCCAGATCCAGCCCCCAGGTGGCCGCCCGCAGCAGCGGACCGCCGGCGGTACCGGCGCCCTCCATGGCCCCGGGCCGGGCCTCCTCCAGCACCTGCCGCACCTTGCGCGCGTCCCGCAGCAGCCGGTCCGCGAGGTGCCGCAGCGCCTCGGCCGGGGCCGGATGCGGCTCCGGATCGTCCACCAGGGCGCCGGCCCACATAGGAACCTCGACGACCGCCGTCAGACCTCCGTACCGGTGCGCGTGGTACCAGGTGCTGTGCCGCGCGTCGTCCGGCAGGCTCGGATACGCCGGTCCGGCCCCCGCCGCGGGCATCACCCGGACCCCGGGCCCGGACGCCGGCCAGCCCGCCGCGTCCGAGGCACCCGTCTCCACCGGGATGTGCAGTTCCGCGGCGGACTTCGCGAACGGCTCGGCGAGCCCCGGCACGTCCCTCGTCAGCTGGACCCAGCTGCCGCCCAGATCGGTCCCGTGCAGCGACACCTGGAGGTAGGGCCGCAGCTCGTCGATGACCACGGTCAGGGCCAGGGTCTCGGGCGGCAGCCGGTCGGGCGGCAGGACCGACGGGGCCCACTCCGGCTGTTCCCGGCCGGCGGGACGGAAGAAACCCAGGTGATAGTCGTACAGGCTGTCCGGCTTCGTCGCCGTATGGAGGCTCGCTCCGTCGGGGTCGGCGCACAGCAGGAAGTGCCAGGACGTGTCGTCCCGCAGCTCCCGCTCCGCCACGGCCCGCCGGGCCAGCGCGAGCAGCGTGGCCCCGCCGGCCGGCTCGTTGGCATGGGCACCCGCGACCAGCAGCACGGCACGCCGGGCGTGGCCCACGGACAGCAGGTGCAGCGGCCGCCCCGCGCGGGAGAGTCCCACCTGCCGCAGGACGCACAGGCCGGGCCGTCGGACCGTCAGCGCGCGGGCGGCGGACACGAGTTCGGCCACCGTCGGATAGCGCAGCTCCGGCAGGAGACTCACCCCCCGTCAACCACCCGTCGTCGCACACCGCAGTACCCCACGGCCACGGACCGGTGTCAAGGGTGCGACGGGGAGGCCCCAGGGGGCGCACATGACCGGCACCTCCGCCGCCGTGACCCACCCGGGCGTCCCGGGCGGGCGACGCGGGTCGGACGACAGGACCTACGCCCCGTCCGCATCCCCGGCGAGCTCCAGCAGGGCCACCGGCGACCGCTCGAACAGCTCCGCCACGCGCGCGTGCCCCGTGAACTCCCGTCCGGGCACCAGTACGTCGGCCCAGCGGCCCGGCGGCAGCGCCAGCCGGGTCTCCCGCCAGCCGCCCGCCTCTGCCAGCCGCAGCGCCAGCCGGGTCACGGCGGTCAGTACCGCGCCGGACCGCACGAACGCCACGCAGTGCGCGGCCCCCGGCCCCTCGGCGGTCAGCGGTTCGTACGACGCCGTGTCGCCGAACGCCCCGGGCCGCCGCGCCCGCAACCGCAACGCGGCCCGCGTCAGCACCGCCTTGCCCCCGCCGACCGCGTCCTCGCCGGCGCCGCCCGCCGCCCCGGCCGGGAAGTCCACCGCGCGCCGGTTGTCCGGGTCCACCAGGGCCCGGTACTCGGACTCGGTGCCCTGGTAGACGTCGGGCACGCCCGGCATCGTCAGGTGGACCAGCGCGGTGCCCAGTACGTTCGCGTGGATGTACGGCTCCAGTGAGGCCCGGAACCGCGCGACCTGTTCGCCCGTGGCCCCGCACGGCCCCGCCGCCACGAACCGGGCCACCGCCTCCTCGTACGCCGGTTCCTGCTCCGTCCAGCTCGTGTGCAGGCCTGCCTCGCGCACATGCTTGAGCAGCGCCCCCGTCACCCGCTCCGGGTCCGCCGGGCCCAGTCCGAACACCGTCTGCCAGGCGGCCCACGCCAGCTGCGGGTCCGGTACGCCCTCGCCGACGTGGGTCACCTCCGCGAGGACGTCCGCCCACGGCCCGGGGCACTCGGTGAGCACATGGAGTGCGGCCCGCACATCGGCGCTGCGCTTGGTGTCGTGCGTGGAGACGACGGTGCCGGTCGCCGGCCAGTCGCGCTGCACGCGCGCGCAGTACGCGTGGAACCGCTCCGGGGACAGTGCCGGAGAGCCGGGGTCGTGGCCCACCTCCGTCGCCGACAGCAGCGGTACATAGCGGTAGAACGCCGTGTCCTCCACCGACTTGGCCCGCAGCGCCGACGCGGTCTGCGCGAACCGCGTACGGAACTCCACCTCCCCCGGCCCGTCGCCGTACCGCCCGAGCACCAGATCCCGTACGGCGTCCACCGCCCCGGCCTCCTCGGGGACGGCGAAGGCACGCCGGGCGCCGGCCGCGGCCTCCTCGGTGACCACGCCGGCCGGGTCCACGGACGCGTAGGGCCGGTACACCTCGAGGCGGACCAGGAGTTCCTCGAGCGCGGTGCGCAGGGCCCAGGGCGCGCGGTCGCGCAGCGCGGGCTCGGGCGAGGCCGCGCACACGCGGTGGGCGACCCGGGTCAGCCGGTCGACCTCGGCGGCCAGCTCGTGCGTGAGCACCTTGTACGCGGCCCGCCGCACCGTCGCCTCCCACACACCGCCCCGGTCCGGTTGCGGTGCCGCGAACCGCCGGTACTGGCCGAGCAGTTCCCCGGCCCCGGCCGGGTCCGTGAACAGGCCGTCCACGTGCCGCAGGGCGTCGTAACCGGTGGTGCCCGCGACCGGCCAGGAGGCGGGCAGCGGCTCACCGTCGGCGAGGATCTTCTCCACCACGGTCCAGCGGCCCCCGGTCGCCGCGTGCAGCCGCCGCAGGTACTCGTCCGGGTCGGCGAGCCCGTCCGGGTGATCGACCCGCAGCCCGTCGACGACGTCCTCGCGCAGCAGCTGAAGGATCTTGGCGTGGGTGGCCTCGAACACCTCGGGGTCCTCCACGCGTACCCCGATCAGCTCGGAGATGCTGAAGAACCGGCGGTAGTTGAGCTCGGTGCGGGCCAGCCGCCACCACACGGGGCGGTACCACTGGGCGTCCAGGAGCTGCGGCAGCGGCAGATGGGCGGTGCCCTCGCGCAGCGGGAACGCGTGGTCGTGGTAGCGCAGCACATCGCCGTCCACCTTCAGCCGGCCGAGCTCCGCGCCGAGCGGCCCGCCCAGCACCGGCAGCAGCACCTGGCCGCCCTGCGCCTCCCAGTCGATGTCGAACCACCGCGCGTGGTGCGACGAGGGCCCCTCGCGCAGCACCTCCCACAGGACCCGGTTGTGGCGCGGGGACATCGCCATGTGGTTCGGGACGATGTCCACGACCAGGCCGAGACCGTGCTCCCGCGCGGTGCGCGACAGGTCCCGCAGCGCCCGCTCGCCGCCCAGCTCCTCGCGCACGCGCGCGGGGTCCGTCACGTCGTAGCCGTGCCGCGAGCCCGGAACCGCCTCCAGGACCGGCGACAGGTGCAGATGGGACACTCCGAGCGAGGCCAGATACGGCACGGCGGCCGCCGCGGCGGCGAACGGGAAGCCGGGCTGCACCTGCAGCCGGTACGTGGCGGTGGGCACCGGGGGCTCGGGTCGCTCAGGTCGCTCAGAGGTCATGCAGACGTACGTACCCGCCCTGCCGCCCTTCCTGACATGAGTCCCTCCGCTGCCGCGCCACGGACCTCGCCCCCGTCCCCGTCCGCGCCCCCGTCCGCGTCACCGGCCGTCACACCGGCCGCTGGAGCACCGTCAGGCTCCGGTCGGTCAGGGTCAGCCGGGCGCCGGCCCGCACCTCCGGGCCGGTGCCCGGCGGGACGCCGTCCTCGCGGGCGGTGTCGACGACCACCTGCCACTGCCGGCCGTGGTCGACGGGCACCACGAACTCCAGCGGGCCGGGGGAGGCGTTGAACATGAGCAGGAACGAGTCGTCCGTGATGCGCTCCCCGCGCTGGCCCGGCTCCGAGATCGCGTTGCCGTTGAGGAACACCGTCAGCGCCGAGGCCCGCGCCTGGTCCCAGTCCCGCTGGGTCATCTCCGTCCCCTCGGGAGTGAACCAGGCGATGTCGGACAGGTCGTCGTGGGTGCCCTCGACCGGCCGTCCGTGGAAGAAGCGGCGCCTGCGGAACGCCGGATGGTTCTTGCGCAGCCACACCATCGCGCGGGTGAACTCCAGCATCCGCAGGCGGGCGTCGCCCGCGCCCTCGCCGTCCTCCTCCTCGCGTGCCCGGTCGTTGTCACGCCCCCGTTCCGCGGGCCAGTCGAGCCAGGCCAGCTCGTTGTCCTGGCAGTAGGCGTTGTTGTTGCCGCGCTGGGTGCGGGCGACCTCGTCGCCGTGACTGATCATCGGCACGCCCTGGGACAGCATCAGCGTCGCGATGAAGTTCCGCATCTGACGGGCCCGCAGCCGCAGCACGTCCGGATCGTCGGTCTCCCCCTCGACACCGCTGTTCCAGGAGCGGTTGTGGCTCTCGCCGTCCCGGTTGTCCTCGCCGTTGGCGGCGTTGTGCTTGTCGTTGTACGAGACCAGGTCGTGCAGGGTGAAGCCGTCGTGGCAGGTCACGAAGTTGATCGAGGCCAGCGGGCGCCGCCCGTCGTCCTGGTACAGGTCGGACGAACCGGTCAGCCGGGAGGCGAACTCCGCGAGCGTGCGCGGCTCACCCCGCCACAGGTCCCGCACGGTGTCCCGGTACTTGCCGTTCCACTCGGTCCACAGCGGCGGGAAGTTGCCCACCTGGTAGCCGCCCTCGCCCACGTCCCACGGCTCGGCGATCAGCTTCACCTGGGAGACCACCGGATCCTGCTGCACCAGGTCGAAGAACGACGACAGCCGGTCCACCTCGTGGAACTGCCGCGCCAGGGTCGCCGCGAGGTCGAAACGGAACCCGTCGACATGCATCTCGGTGACCCAGTAGCGCAGCGAGTCCATGATCATCTGTAGGACGTGCGGGGACCGCATGAGCAGGGAGTTCCCCGTGCCCGTCGTGTCGGTGTAGTGGCGCCGGTCGTGCGCCAGCCGGTAGTAGCTCGGGTTGTCGATGCCCTTGAAGGACAGGGTCGGGCCCAGGTGGTTGCCCTCGGCGGTGTGGTTGTAGACGACGTCGAGGACGACCTCGATCCCGGCCTCGTGCAGCGCCTTCACCGCAGACTTGAACTCCAGCACCTGCTGACCGCGGTCGCCCCAGGACGCGTACGCGTTGTGCGGGGCGAAGAAACCGATGGTGTTGTAACCCCAGTAGTTGTTCAGGCCCATGTCCACCAGGCGGTGGTCGTTCACGAACTGGTGGACCGGCATCAGTTCCAGTGCCGTCACGCCGAGTTCGGTCAGATGCTCGATCACCGCCGGGTGCGCGAGGCCCGCGTAGGTGCCGCGCAGCTCCTCCGGCAGCCCCGGATGGCGCATGGTGAGACCCTTGACGTGCGCCTCGTAGATCACCGTGTGGTGGTACTCCGTGCGGGGCGGCCGGTCGTCGCCCCAGTCGAAGTACGGGTTGACCACCACCGACGTCATCGTGTGCGGCGCGGAGTCCAGGTCGTTGCGCTCGTCGGGCGCGTCGAAGTGATAGCCGTACACCTCCTCGCCCCACCCGATCGACCCGCTGATCGCACGCGCGTACGGGTCGAGCAGTAGTTTCGCCGAGTTGCAGCGCAGCCCCCGTTCGGGGGCGTACGGCCCGTGGACGCGGAAGCCGTACCGCTGCCCCGGCATGATGCCGGGCAGGTACGCGTGCCGCACGAACGCGTCGCTCTCGCGCAGTTCGACCGCCGTCTCGGAGCCGTCGTCGTGCAACAGACACAGCTCTACTCGGTCCGCGGCCTCCGTGAAGACCGCGAAATTCGTGCCGGCGCCGTCGTACGTGGCACCGAGGGGATACGCCTCGCCAGGCCAGACCTGCATGGACACGACTCTTTCAGGTGTACGGCGCCGGTGGGGCGCCTTGGCCCGGAGTGTTGCCGTGTTGTCCGCCGCCGTGCTGTTGTCATACCGGCTGTCGTACGGGCCGCCGGGGTCGCCGGCGGGCCGGTGCGGCGTGATCCCTCCGTGGCCCCGCGGATCTCCATGCGAGTGCCCCGGCCGCAACCTCTGTATGCGCGTTGTGACTTCGTGCACTCGCCGTGGACGGGCATACCAGAACAGTGGTGCGGGAGAAGGAAGTTGAGAAACGACCCCGCCATCATGCTGCACCGCGCACCGCAAGCGGAGTACTCTCCTTGATCGTTGGGGCTGGGAGTGCTCGGGGGAGCGGAAGGCGGTGCGCGGGTGGGCTCGGGAGGGTTGGAGCTGCCCCCTGGTGACGAGGGTCACGAGGGGAACTCCACGGAGGTCCCGCCCGGTGCGGTGTCCCTGGCACGGCCGATGGACGCGGGCTCGATCGGGCCGGACCTGGACTGGGGCGTCGACGCCTGGCGCGAGGTGCGGACCCGCGCCCAGCGGGCCGGCCGTGCCTACATATGGCTGAACCTCGTGGAGCAGCGGCTGCGCTCGGTCGTGGCCGCCGTGCTGCGCCCCGTCTACGAACCCGTCCACGGCGACGACTGGGTGGTCGCCGCCGCCGGGCCCGCCGGGCAGGAGTGGGTGCAGCGGGCGGTCGCGGTGCGCGAGGTCAGCCGCCGCAAGGGCTATCTGCTCGACCCGGCCGACGACAACGTCCTCTCCTTCCTCACGCTCCCGCAGCTGCGGGAGCTGATGGTCCAGCACTGGCCCTGCTTCCAGCCGTACTTCGACGACCGCCGGGACGTCGAACTCGCCCTGGACGAGCTCGAGGTGACCCGCAATGTCGTCTCCCGCAACCGGGCGCTGTCCGAGGCGGTGCTGAACCAGGCCGAGCGGGCCTCCGCGCGGCTGCTGGAGATGCTCGGCGCGGACGGGGACGTGCCGTCCGCGCGCCGCCTGCCCGTCGACGCGGTGGAGGACCTGGTCGGCGACCGGTACGCGGACGTGGTCGCCGTCCACCCCGACCGGGTACGGCTGCTGCGCCAGTTCCCGGCCGAGGACATCTTCGGCGGCGCCCGCCGCCTGGACGCCATCGGCATCGGCCTCAACCTGCTGGTGCAGAACTTCTCCGGCCGCCGCCTGGTGCGGCTCGCCGAGTCCGGCTGCCGCGTGCGGCTGCTGTTCCTGAACCCGGCCTCCAGCGCGGCCAAGCGCCGTGAGCGCGAACTCGGGCTCAAACGCGGGGAACTGGGGCGCGCGGTCGAGATGAGCATCCTGCACATGCGCCGGGTGCGCTCCCGGCTGCGCGACCCGGGCGCGTTCGAGATCCACGTCTACGACGAGACACCCCGCTGCACGGCGTACCTCGTCGACGGGGACGGCGCCGACGGCGTCGGCGTGGTGCAGAACCATCTGCGCCGGGCCCGGGGGATGGAGGCACCGGTGCTGGTACTGCGCAACGGCAGCAAGGTGGTCAAAGCGGGTGAGGCGGAAGAAGGCGGACTGTTCCCCACGTATCGCGAGGAGTTCGAGCAGATGTGGGTGGATTCGCGTCCGGTGTCGTGAACCGTCCGTGACGGTGGACGGAATGCGGCCCCCGGGTTGTCAGTGGTGCGTGCGAAGGTAAGAACCACTGGGGGAACGCACCACACAGAAGGGGGCCACCCATGGGCTGGCACCGGGAGCTGCTGATCGGCTTCGACCTCGAGACGACGGGCACCGACCCGTACGAGGCACGCATCGTCACGGGAGCCGTGATCGAGGTCAGGGACGGAGTGCCGCAAGGGCGCAAGGAGTGGCTGGCCGACCCCGGCGTGCCCATCCCGGCGGACGCGGTGGCGGTCCACGGCATCAGCGGCGAGCGGGCAGCGGCCGAGGGAAGCCCCGCCGACCAGGTCGCCGACCAGGTCGCCGCCGCCCTCACCGGTCACTGGAGCACGGGCGTCCCGGTCGTCGCCTACAACGCCGCGTTCGACCTGTCCTTGCTTTCCGCCGAACTGCGGAGGTACGGGCTGCCGTCGCTGAGCGACCGGCTGGGTGGCATGGAGCCGGCCCCGGTCATCGACCCGTACACGATCGACCGCAGCGTCGACCGCTACCGCCGCGGCAAGCGCAATTTGGAGGCGGTCTGCGCGGAGTACGGCGTCGCTCTCGACTCCGCGCACGACGCGGCGGCCGACGCCCTCGCCGCCGCCCGGCTGGCCCGCGCGATAGCCGACCGCCACCCGGGGGTCGCGGCGCTCGGCCCGGCGGAGCTGCACCGCCGCCAGATCGAGTGGTACGCCGAATGGGCGGCGGACTTCCAGAGCTTCCTGCGCCGCAAGGGCGACACCACCGCGACGATCGACGGCACCTGGCCCCTGCGCGAGCCCGCGGACGAGCGGGTCTGATCAGGGCCGGGACCCGGATCAGGACCAAGGGCCGAGTCAGAAGGGGTACCAGCGGACCGTCGGGTCGCCGTCGCGGAGGGACGCCACGCGGCGTTCGAACTCGGCCAGGGCCTTCGGGTTGCTCGGGGCGTGCTGGGCGACCCAGGCGCAGCTGGCCGTCTCCCGTGCACCGCGCAGCACCGCGCAGCCCTCCCACTCGCGCACGTCCCAGCCGTAGGTCCCGGTGAAGGACGCGTACGCCTGTGCCGGCAGCCCGTAGCGGTCGTGGGAGAGGGCCATGACCACCAGGTCGTGCTCGCGCAGATCCGCGGAGAAGGTCTCCAGGTCGACCAGGACCGGCCCCTCCGGCCCGACGTGCACGTTCCGGGGCAGCGCGTCCCCGTGGATCGGCCCCGGCGGCAGATGGGGCGTCAGGGCCGCGGCGGCCGCCGCGAAACCGTCGCGCCGCTCGCGCAGATACGCCGCGTCCTCGGGGTCGATCACCTCGCCCGCGAGCCGCAGCCAGCGTTCCACGCCGCCCAGCAGCTCGCGTGGCGGCAGTCCGAAGGCGGGAGCGGGAAGGGCGTGGACCACCCGCAGCAGTGCGGCCAGGTCTCCGGGTCCGGCGGGCCGCACCGGGGCGGGCAGCCGGTGCCAGACCGTCACCGGGTGCCCCTCGACGAGCAGTGCCTGCGGCCGTGCCGCCCGCACCGCCGGCACGCCCTCCTCGGCGAGCCACAGCGCGATCGCCATCTCCCGGCGGGCCCGCTCCAGCAGGCCGCCGTCGCGGCCGACCTTGACGACCAGGTCACCGGCGGCGAACACCGCGTTCTCGCCCAGGGCGAGCAACCGCGCGTCCCCGGCGGCCGCGTGCCCCGGCAGTACGCCTGCCGCCGCCAGGACGTTCCGCGCCCGTGCCTCGTCCATCCGTCCGCCTCCGTGCCTGTTCCTGTGCCCGCTTCCGGCCGGATCCGGTACTGCTCCGGGTCCTTCTCCGGGTCCTTCTCCGGTCCGCGCCGGTCGTCCGACCGTGTCCGCGCCGTCGGCAAGTGTCGCATTCGCACAGGCAGGCCGAACGCGGTGTGTCCGGTACCCGCCGTGGCCGGCCGGCGGGGGCGAGAACGACACCGGCCCCGGCGACGCACGGCATACCGGTATTCCGATTGCACGAGACGTATCGTCTTGTCTAGGGTTCGGGGCATGACCAGTCCCGCTCACATCGCCATGTTCTCCATCGCCGCCCACGGCCACGTGAACCCGAGCCTCGAGGTGATCCGCGAGCTGGTGAGGCGTGGCCACCGGGTGACGTACGCGATCCCGCCGGTCTTCGCGTACAAGGTCGCCGCGACCGGAGCCGAGGTGAAGCCCTGGAACTCCACGCTGCCCTCGCCCGACGACGACCCGGAGGCGTGGGGGAGCACGCTGCTGGACAACATGGAGCCGTTCCTCGACGACGCGATCCAGGCACTCCCGCAGCTGATCGAGGCGTACGAGGGGGACACCCCCGACCTGGTGCTGCACGACATCACCTCGTACCCGGCGCGTGTGCTCGGTCACCGATGGGACGTGCCCGTGGTCTCCCTCTCACCGAACCTCGTCGCCTGGGAGGGGTACGAGAAGGAGGTCGGCGAGCCGATGTGGGAGGAGCCGCTCAGGACCGAGCGCGGCCAGGCCTACTACGCCCGTTTCCGCGCCTGGCTGGAGGAGAACGGGATCACCCGGCACCCCGACCCGTTCGTGGGCCGTCCTGCCCGCTCCCTCGTCCTGATCCCCAAGGTGCTGCAGCCGAACGCCGACCGGGTCGACGAGAGCGTGTACAGCTTCGTCGGTGCCTGCCAGGGCGACCGCGGCGCGGAGGGGGAGTGGCGGCGGCCGGCCGGCGCGGAGCAGGTCGTCCTGGTGTCCCTGGGATCGTCGTTCACCAAGCGGCCCGGCTTCTACCGGGAGTGCGTCAGGGCGTTCGGCGACCTGCCCGGGTGGCACCTGGTGCTCCAGATCGGCAAGCACGTCGACCCCGCCGAACTGGGCGGGCTGCCGGCGAACGTCGAGGTGCGGTCCTGGGTGCCGCAGCTCGCGGTCCTGAAGCAGACCGACCTGTTCGTCACCCACGCGGGGGCGGGCGGCAGCCAGGAAGGGCTGGCCACGGGCACACCGATGATCGCCGTACCGCAGGCCGTGGACCAGTTCGGCAACGCGGAGATGCTCCAGGCCCTCGGCGTCGCCCGGCACGTCCCGGCGGAGGAGGCCACCGCCGAGGCCCTGCGCACGGCGGCCCTCGACCTCGTCGGCGACCCGGAGGTCGCCCGGCGGCTCAAGGAGATCCAGGCGGACATGGCCCAGGAGGGCGGCACCCGCAGGGCGGCCGACCTCATCGAGGCGGAGCTGCCGCAGCGGAGCTAGCGGACGCGAGAACGGGGAAGGGGCCCGGCTGGGATCAGCCGGGCCCCTTCCCCGTCCACCGCGGCCGCGGATCAGACCCGCACCCGCTCGCCCCCGCCGGCGCGGTGACCCGTGTCCGTACCCCGGCCGGAGCCCTGGTCCACGCCGCCCTTCGCCAGGGGCGCGCCCGCCGCGCCCGCAGCCTCCGGCGACTCGTCGTGGGTCAGGTCGGGCATCTTGTGCAGCCGCTTCGGCAGGTACCAGTTGCGCTCGCCGAGCCGGCAGCAGCGCCGCCACCAGCGCGCCGAAGGCGATCAGCAGGATGCCGAGGGCCACCGGGACCGCCGAGTACTCGGCCTTCTTGAAGTCGTCGCCGAACGCGTCGTCGAACGTCTCCATCATGCTGGCGCCGCCGATCTCCTCGATCCGCGGCGCGTCGTGGTCCTTCCGCACCTCCTCCACGGCCTTCAGCACCGGCCCGACCCGCTCGCCGGCGGTGTCGGAGTCGCCGCGCATGTCGAACTGGACCAGCGCGCTGCGCCCGTCCTTCGAGATCGTGTCGCTCTCGTACGGCGTGGTCACGTCCGTGACCTCGCCGGTCCTCCCGACAGCCTCGACGACCGCGGTGACCGCGGCGCGGAACTCGTCGTCCGTGGCCGACAGCCCCTCGTCCTTGGCCTGCACCAGTACGGTCTCGCCGGCCGGCTCCTCGATCCCGGCGTCCTCGATGATCCGGGCGGCGGTCTGCGTCTTCCCCCTTGAGCCGGTCGCTGTTGCCGACGTCGACCCGGCCGGCCGCCGGACCCAGCCCCATCGCCGGCACCACGAACAGCACCCAGACACCGACGGCCGCCCATCGGTGCCGGGTGCTCCAGCCGCCGGCACGGGCGGCGAAGCCCCTTACCCGCGAATCTCCGTTCCCCATGACGGGCTCGCCCCCTCGTGCACGACAGCGACCTGTGCCGCCGCCTTCCACGTTCGAAGGTACGGGCCGGATAAGACCGTCTCGTCGCGCTGTCCGGTGAAGCTCCCGGCACGGAACTCATCCCCTCGCACCTCCCCTCCTCCCCCACTGGAGGAGGGGACCCCTACATCTGCCGGGGGTCCCCTCCGGGCGCGTGCTCAGGGTGCGGGCGGCCTTGTGCGGACCGGCCACGAGGATGCGGGACGCCCGCGCCGCGCACCCCGCGCGGACACGGCCCTCGTGCCCACCCCCACGGGGCACGGCGGCCGTCCTATCGTGTGCGGATGGCGACGACGTATGCGGCACTGCTGCGCGGCATCAACGTGGGCGGCGGCAGAAAGGTCCCCATGGCCGACCTGCGCACCCTGATGGAGGGTCTGGGCCACGACGCGGTCCGCACCCATCTCCGGAGCGGTCAGGCCGTGTTCACCACCGGGAGCGGCGGGCCGGGGGGCAGGAGCGCGGACACGGCCGGGGAGCCGGCCGAGGACGTGCTGGCCGCCGAACTCGCCGACGCCGTCGAGCGGCACTTCGGCTTCGCCGTGGACGTGATCGTGCGCGACCACACCTATCTGCGGGCGATCGTCGACGACTGTCCGTTCCGGGCCGCCGAGTTGGCGCCCAAGCAGCTGCACGTCACCTACTTCTCCGCCGCCGTCGACGACGACCGCTTCGCGGACATCGACCGGGCAGCCCACCTGCCCGAGGAGTTCCGCCTCGGCGACCGCGCCCTGTACCTGTACGCCCCCGACGGCCTGGGCCGCTCCAGGCTCGCCGAGCGCCTGGCCGGACCCCGGACCACCCGGGGTGTCATCGCCACCACCCGCAACTGGAACACCGTCGTCAAGCTCATGGAGCTCACCCGTGACTGACCCGTACACCGCCGCCATCGAGGCCGAACTGAAACTCCTCGACCCCGAGGTGCGCCGCTCGCCCGAACGCGTCGGGGGGCTGCTCCATCCGGAGTTCGTGGAGATCGGCGCGTCCGGACGGGTCTGGGACCGGGACGCGGTCATCGCGCTGCTCGCCGGTGAACGCGATGCGGGGGACCCCACCGGCACCGTCTCCCGGATGAAGGCCGTGCAGCTGGCCCCCGACACCGTTCATCTCACCTTCGACACGGACCACAACGGCCGGTGCGCCCACCGCAGTTCCCTGTGGCGCCGCACCGGCCGGGGATGGCTGCTCTACTTCCACCAGGGGACGCTGTACGACTCCGGTCGTGAGGAGCAGCGGTACAGCGGTTGACGCTGCGCCAGGCCGGCGCCGAAGTGAGGGACGAGGACCTGGCCCGGCTGTCCCCGCCGAAGGCCGAGCACCTCGACGTGCCCGGCCGCTACAGCTTCACCGCCTCCACTCCGGCCGCCGGCGCTCCGCGCCCCTGCGTGGCCCGGAGGTGCTCGGAGGTGCTCGGAAACGACGATGACGACGCTCCGAGAAGCTGATCACCAGAGGCGTTCGTGGCAGTCATGAGGGGGACGCGTCGCCTCCGCCGGCCGCTGTGGCCCTTCGGACGCAGTCGCGGAGCAGAGCGCGGCGCTGGTCGTGTACGTCATCGGGTTCTTGGTCACTGGCCGCATATACGTTGCTGACCGGTGACCAGGCCATGGACATGGCGATGACCATGGCCATGATGTCGAACGGGTCACCTGCGCGAACCCGCCCGGCGTCCTGGGCCTCGGCGATGGCCGCGAGCTTGCGATCGTCGTAGTGCTGGTGGGTCTCGACGAGGTGCCCGGCAGGCCGGCGCTCCAGCCGTGTCCAGGTCGCCAGCCGGATGAGGTCGGGGCGGCGCAGGTATTCGTCGTAGAGGCGCACGGCCCAGTCCGCGAGATCGTCGGCGTCGATGGGCGCGACGTTGGTGATGCGCTCCAGCGAGCTGAGGAAGATCGCGTCGAAGAGCCGTTCCTTGTCACCGAAGTAGGCGTAGAGCTGTGCCTTGTTGGTGCGCGCTGCCGTCACGATGCGTTCGACGCGCGCCCCGGCGATGCCGTGCTGGGCGAACTCGTCGGTGGCGGCGTCCAGGATGCGCTGGTAGGTCGCGGCACCTCGCGAGGTCTGGGGCTGTTCCGGCATGCCCCCACTCTAGCAAACAGAACAGTTTGTTTGTCTTGGTGTGCGATCGCGTTTAAGCTGCAACAGACCGAACAGTTTATTTAAGGATTCAACTATGCGAACGACCACCGGATGGCGGGCGGCCGGTCCGACGGCGCTGCGGCGCACGTCGCTGGAGCGCCGTGACCTGCGCCCGGACGACATCGCGGTGCAGGTCGACTACTGCGGCGTGTGCCACACCGACCTGCACGCCCTGCACGACTACGACCAGCACGCGAAAGCGCCCCTGGTGCCCGGTCACGAATTCACCGGCGTGGTGACCGGGGCCGGCCCCGAGGTGACCGCCTTCTCGGTCGGCGACCGCGTAGCGGTGGGCAACATCGTCGACTCCTGCGGCGTGTGCGCCATGTGTGAAGCCGGACAGGAGAATTTCTGCCACTCCTTCCCGACTCTGACCTACGGCGGCACCGACCGGCAGGACGGGTCGACCACCCTGGGCGGCTACTCCCGCGAGTACGTCGTGCGCGACACGTTCGCCCACCCGCTCCCCTCCGGCCTCGACCCGGCCGCAGCCGCCCCGCTGATGTGCGCCGGCGTCACCGTCTGGGAACCCCTGCGCTCCCTCGGTGTGGGCCCCGGCAGTCGCGTCGCCGTGGCCGGGCTCGGCGGCCTGGGCCACCTCGCGGTCAAGATGGCCGTGGCACTCGGCGCCACCACGACCGTCATCAGCCGCACCCGGGACAAGCGCGACGACGCCCGCCGACTCGGCGCTCACGACCTCATCGACTCCACGGACACCCGGCAAATGGCCACGGCGCGCGACACCTTCGACGTCGTCATCGACACCGTCTCCGCACCTCACGACCTCGCCCCGTATCTGAAGCTGGTGGCGATGGACGGCACCCTCAGCCTCCTCGGGTACCTGGGGCCGGTCGCCGTCGAGGCCATGGACCTGCTTGTCGGCCGCAAGAGGCTCAGTTCCGCGGGCAGCGGAGGACGCCCCGCGACAGCCGAGATGCTCCAGTTCTGTGCCGACAACAGCATCGCCGCCGACATCGAGGTACTTCCGTCGTCGCAGGTGGACACGGCACTCGACCGTCTCCGGCGAAACGACGTCCGGTACCGCTTCGTGCTCGACATGTCCGACCTGGACTGAAGAGACGGCAGGCCGGGCCACGGCACGGGCCGGACGGCGGCGCGTGCCATGGCCCGGCCTGCCGCCCTCTCACGAACGGTCCGTGAGAGTTCTGAGAGAGGCCCGGAACGCAATCCGTTTCCGCGGGTGATCGCTCGCGGAGGTCCTCGCGGAACCCGCATGCTGTGCGACGGGGTTCCGCGGGACTGCGCTCGTGGATCTGACGCCCGATCGGGCCGCATCGCTCGACACCCGGAACCGTCTCGCCTTGTGGCCCGGAAGACCCGCAGTCCCCCGCTGGACGCTCGCCCGGTGAGCCGTACGCGGCCGCGCTGGGGGACGGCCACCGGGCAGTCGTCGCCCGGCGCGCGGCTGCGGGAGCCCGATGAGAACTGCACGATGCGGCGATGAGTTTTCCAGGCCCGGCCGGTCTACCGTTCGTCAAGTGATCAGAAAGCGCGAAGCAGGAGGAGCGGCATGAGCCAGTTACTGCGGGTCCAGAACTTCACCGTCTCGAGCGACGGGTTCGGCGCCGGCGAGGGCCAGAGCCTCGAGAAGCCGTTCGGTCATGCCGATCCGGGGAACTTGCTCGCCTGGGCCTTTGCCACCGACCACCCACCCATCAACCGCTCCGAACCTGGTGGCAGCCGAGGTCTGGACGACTACTTCACGCGGGACTACGCCCGCAACATCGGCGCCGAGATCATGGGCCGCAACAAGTTCGGGCCGCAGCGCGGGCCCTGGCAGGACCACGAGTGGCAGGGGTGGTGGGGTGACGAGCCCCCGTTCCACACGCCGGTGTTCGTCATGACGCACCACAAGCGCCCGTCGTTCACGCTCTCCGACACAACGTTCCACTTCGTCGACGGCGACCCGGCCGCGGTGCTCGCCCAGGCGAAGGAGGCGGCTCAGGGCCAGGACGTCCGGCTTGGCGGTGGGGCCACGATCATCCGGCAGTTCCTCGAGGCCGACCTCGTCGACACCTTGCATGTGGTGGTCGCGCCGACGAAGCTCGGCTCCGGGGCCCGGCTGTGGGAGTCCCCCGATGAGCTGCTCGACCGGTTCCACCAGGACGTCGTGCCCAGCCCGAGCGGCGTGACGCACCACCTGTTCTGGCGGAAGTGAGGCCGGACCAGCCATCCGGCGCGGGCTCCGTCGCCGGCGTCCGCGGCTGCGGCATGGCCGCCGCCCAGCGGCGTCCTGGCCCCGCGTTTCGCGGGTCGCTGCGGATGCTGTTCAGGTCTGCAGCCAGCGTGGACGCCGCACGGCGGGCCCCAGCGGATCGATGAGGTCGACCCGGACGACCTGGCTGAGGATGATGGTGGGCGGGTCGGTGGCCCTGCGGATGCGTAGCTGGAGCTCACCGAGGTGATGCAGGATCATCCGGCCCGTGGGCCGTACTCGGCGGCGGCCTGGGTGGATCCCGGGCATCGTGCCGTCTCCATCGCGTTCCAGCGCCTGCCGTACCTGCCGCTCGATCAGGCAGAACACCAGCAGGGCCAGGCAGACGATCTGGACGAGGGCGGCGACGCGCCGGGCGTGCTGGACGACACTGGGGTGACCGCCAGTGGCCCCCTTGACGTCGCCGTAGCGGCGCTCGGCGTCGCCCTGTCCCCTGTAGTCCAGCAGGACTTGGGCGGGGGTGGCCTGCTCGATCGGGCGGGAGGCGATCAGCGCGTACCAGCCGTCGGCCGCCGCCTGCGCGGCCGGCACCTGCTCGTCGAAGTGCCAGGCCCGGACCTGCTTCAAGTCCACCCGCCGGTCCTTGGGATGCCCGAACTTGACCATCGGGTAGTCCTCGTCCTGCCCGGCCTCGGGGTAGGCGCCGTGCACGGACATGCTCGTCATATCCCAGTGGGTGCGGGCCACACCGATGCCGAAGCCGGCGATCGCGGCCGCCCCGACGCTGCCGGCAGGCCGGTCCAGGTGCGGAGCGATGGCGTCCAGAGCACGCGCCAGGCGGTCGTCACCCAGCAGGTGGGCCTCGACGCCGAAGACCTTCTCCACCGCCCAACTGCGGGCCCGGTCCCCGTCCCTGAACAGCAGCGCCGGAGCGGTCAGCCGGTTGGCCCCCAGCACCTCGATCATCTGGCCGTGCGTCAGCTCCGCCCGGGGATCGGGCGGACAAAGGGCATCGACGATCCCCGCAACATCCAGCCGGCGCAGAAACTCGGCAGCGACGGGCAGAGCGCCCAAACGCTTGGTCACCACGGACTCGATCACGCACTCCATACGGGGACGTTCCGCCCGTGGCCGCGGAGGCCGGGAAGTCATCGACCCACCCGGACCAACGTTGACAGGCCTGTGCGGACACTGCCCGGCCCCGCTCTCCAGCCGAATCGGCGATCCGCGAAATACGGGACTGGACCAGGGCATCGACACCTCCACCGCAGTCGGGCGGATGTTTTTCCAGATCCTCGGAGCGGTAGCCGAGTTCGAGCACGCCCTGATGTCGGAGCGGACGATGGACGGCCTGAAGGGGCCGCCCGCGCCCGCGGACGCACCGACGGCCAGAAACCCGAACCCGGGCCCTGTCAGGTCAAGCTCGGCCGGGAGATGTGCGACTCCGGCGACTACACCGTCCAACGGATCGCCGACGAATTCGGCGTCTCCCGCCCCACCACCTACCGCCACTTGGGAAAGACGGTCCACGCCCAGCCGACGGGCTCCACGTAGCGCACGGCATCACCGCGGGTCAGTCTCCCGCTGTTCTCGGCAAGTACTCTGCGACATTAGTGAGGGAGGGAGGCAGATGGAGCGCACCATCGGCGTCGATCTGGCGGTGAAACCGGGAGCCACAGCGACTGCGGAGATCTGCTGGAGCCGGAACGGGGCAGAGGTGAAGCCCCCGAAGCTCCGCTGCAAGGACGAGGATCTGCTGGATCTGCTGTCGGGGCTCGTGCTGGGGGAGCGCGCGGGGGTCGACTGCCCGTTCGGCTGGCCGACGGCGTTCGTCGAGGCCGTCGCCGCACACGCGGGCCACCAGTCGTGGCCCGGGAGCACGGGGCGGGCGGACCACTATGCCCGCCTGCGTCTGCGGATGACCGACCGGGTCGCAGATGCGACGATCCGGCCCCTGACGGGGCGCGGTCCACTCTCGGTGTCGATGGACAAGCTCGGGGCGACCGCAGCCCGCTGGGCCTACCTCGCTGACCAACTCGCCGCTGGAGGCCTCCCGGTTGACCGGACCGGCGCCGGACAAGTGGTGGAGGTCTATCCGGCCGGGGCCCGCGCCGTATGGGGCCTGGTCGGCACGCGCTCTACGCAGGCCCTGCTTCAGGCGGCGCCATGGCTCCGGTTCGAACCCGGTGCTCAGCAGGCGTACGAGAGGAATGAGCACGCCTTCGACGCGCTGATCGCCGCTCTCGTCGCCCGGGCCGTCGTTCTGGGCCTGACCTCCCTGCCCCGGAACGAACAGGAAGAACGGGCGGCTGCCGTTGAGGGCTGGATTCACCTCCCCGCACCCGACGGCCTGGCCAGGCTCGACCCATCAGCAGCCTAATACTCCAGCTGTGGATCGCGGTCTTGCTGGTCGGGGCTGTTCCGGGAACGGGTGCGGCCACCGGTGATCATCGGTGTGTGAAGACTGAACCGTTCCGGTTTCGGTGGAGACTCGATTCCGTGAAGAGGGCGGCCCAGTGGTCGATCACAAGCGGGTCGCGAGGATCATGCGGAGGGTCGGGCTCCAGGGAGTCCGTCTGCGCCGTCGGCACCGGACCACTCTCGCGGACCAGGCGGCGCCGAAGGCGCCGGATCTGATCGGCCGTGTTCACCGCGGCCGCGGTGAACACGAAGTACGTCGGCGACATCACATATCTGCCGGTCAGCGGCGCGAAGCCGCTCTATCTCGCGACCGTCATCGATCTCGCCTCACGGCGACTGGCAGGGTGGGCCATCGCCGATCACATGCGAACCGAGCTCGTCATCGACGCCCTCGCGACCGCCGAACGGACCCGTGGCAGCCTGGCCGGGCAGTGATGCACACCGATCACGGCTCGCAATATACGAAGCAGGGCTTTCGCTGAAAGTTGCAGGTCAGCAGGGGACCAGCAGAGCATGGGGGCGATCGGGTCGAGCGCGGACAACGCCGCTGCGGAGAGCTTCAACGCCGCCTTCAAGAGGGAAACGCTGAAAGGACGCAAAGGCTGGCCGAACGAGCGAGAAGCGCGACTCGACGTCTTCCGCTGGCTGACCCGATACAACACCCGCCGCCGGCGCTCCCGCCTTGGCCAGCGGTCCCCGATCGCCTACGAGCACGACATCCAAGCAGCAGCAATTACCCTTACCCAAGCCGCATAGACGTGTTCGACATCCGGGGTCAAGGCCCGTCAAGGACTCCATGGCGGGCAACGTGCTCATCGAGCGGGTCGCCGCCGACCACCCCGGTCTGCACAAGGTAGTGCACGTCTCACCGTGCTCTCGCGCCCCTACCCCTCGGGTGGAACCGGTGCAGGGGGGTGGTTGGTTCGGTTCACGGCCCAGTCGGCCCGGCGGGTGGTGCGGGGCCGGTGGAGAGGACGTGGTCGACGGCGGCGTTGAGGGTCTCGGTCTCGGCGATGAGGACGGGTTCGCGGGTGGGCAGGGCGCGTTCGACCGAGAGTCCGTTGAGGACGGTGAGAAGGAACCTGACGTTGCGGGTGTGGTCTCCCGTGGGCAGCGCGCCTTCCTCGGCGAGCACGGTCAGCCAGTGTTCGACCCGGCGCTCCGCCTCCCGCTCATAGCCGAGGTATGCGGCGCGTACCGGTTCGGTCGGCTCGGGTTCGATGAAGGTCCGATAGATCGTGCCCCATGCGGTTCGCGCGTCTTCGTTGGTGCCGAGCGGTGCGAGAACCTGCCGCAGGCAGTTCAGCAGCCGTTCGCGGGGCGGCAGTGTCTGGTCCCGGATCAGGTCGCCGGGCAGGAGGTGTTCGTAGATCCGCGCGAGCAAGCTGTCCTGCAGGGCGCGCTGGTTGGGGAAGTGGAACCTCAGCGAGCCGGTGCTCACTCCCGCACGCGCGGCGACCGCTCGCACGCTCAGCTTCGTCGTTATGTCCTCGGCGATCATCTCTGCAGCGGCCTGGAGGATCTTCTCGCGTGTTTCCATGATCCGCTCTCCTTCGCTTCTCCCAGCCCCCCTACTGTACTGGCACACCGTACTAGCACACCGTACTAGTACGGTGTGCTAGCGTTTTCCCTAACACGCTGTACTAGTGATGTTGCGGCTGATGTGCGAAGGAGGGGTGGAGCATGGCGTGGAAGCAGTGGGCGGCATCGAAGCGCCTCAAGCCGGGAGACGGCAGGGAACTGCAGCGGGTCCGCTGGTGGCAGCTTCCCCCGCGCTCCCTGTTCTGCTACGGCTTCCCGGTGCAGGCGGGCACGCCCGCCTGCACGCCGTCGACGTACGGCACTGGGCGCGGTTGGACAACAGCAAGATCCGGGCGCACCTGTTCCTGGACGGCAGGCACGTGACCGGGTTGAAAATGCCCGCGGTCTTCCCTGTCGACGGGGGTGTCATCGAGGTGGCGATGAGCGACTACGGCATCAGGCGCTGCCACTACCGCCCCTTGGGCGGACAGCCGCGTCAGCTCACGCCCGACCCGGCCTCGGCGGAGGGACGGCGGGCGCGCTTCGGTGCCCGCCATCCGGGACTGAGCCGGGCGATCGGCATCGGATCGGTGTTGCTGCTTGTCATCGGTGTGGGCCTGAACCTGTCTCTCACATTCCTCCCGTCACGCAGCGGGTCGGGACGTTCGAATCGCCGATACATCTGCCGATCTGGCTGAACCTCGTACTGGGGGGCGGGGCCGTTCTGGCGGGCATGGAGCGCGCGCTCCGCCTGCGGTATTCCTCTCTGCTCGACACGGCCGGTCACTGACCCCCCGAAGTGAGGAAGGCACGACCACGTCAGGCCTCTTCGGCTGGTTTCTTGCGCGACCGGCATGGCCCGGCTGCATGGAATGACACGAGTACGGCGAAAGGAAGATCAACATGATCCAGTTGAGGCCAAGGCCCGCCGCCCGGTACGGGGCGGCGTTCGCCGCAGCCCTCATGGTCCTGACCGGGTGTTCGTCCGGTGCCTCGGGGCCGCGCAGCACGTCCGCAGTGGCAACGTCGGCCTCCATCCCGTCCCCGGGCCCGCTCACTTGGAGCACGTGCGGGAAGAACCTCGAATGCGCCACGATCAAGGTGCCGCAGGAATACACCGACCCTGATGGCGCGCAGATCCCGCTCGCGGTCATGCGGCACCGGGCCACTGATCCCGACCGCCGCATCGGCAGCCTGATCTTCAACCCGGGCGGACCCGGGGTTCCCGCCATCGAGACACTGCGCAATCTGCCCAAAACGGCCGGCACTCCTGGCGCCTTCTCGCCCGCGGTGCTCGCCAGATTCGACGTCATCGCGATGGACCCGCGCGGCGTCGGCGGATCGCAGGCCGTTCGCTGCCTGACCGACAAGCAGCGAGCCGACGCCGCCGGCACCGCCTTCAACCCGGCCGTCCCCGGGGGCAAACCCCTGCCGCGGCTGCTGACCGATGCCGCTGTGTTCACCGACGGCTGCGTCAAGCAGCAGAGCAAAGAGTTTCTGGCCAGCCTGTCCACCGACAACGTGGCCCGCGACATCGACCAGGTTCGCTCCGCGCTCGGCGAGGATAAAATCACGTATTACGGCTTGTCCTACGGCACCGTGGTCGGCCCGATGTACGCCACCCTGTTCCCTCACCGCCTCCGCCAGATGGTGCTCGACGCGCCCGTCGACACCAACCTGTGGTTCGGCAACTCCCTCACCTTCCTCAACGACGTCGCTGTGGCAAGCGAACGGACGCTCGACGCCTGGTTCGAGACCTGCCGCATCGAAGGGACCGCAGTGTGCCCGTTCGGAGCGGGAGACCCGCAGGCGGCGTTCGACACACTGATCGACACGCTGGAAGCGAAGCCGCTGAAGATCGCACCCGTCAAGGACGTCACCCCGGGCGGCGAACTTGACGGCGCCATGGCCCTTGAGGCCACCCGAGCCCTGGCCGGCGACCAGAACACCTGGCCGTTGCTGACCTCGGCGCTGCTGGCCGCACAAGACGGCAACGGCGCACCCCTGTACACCCTGTGGAGCAGCGTCACGGTATCCCCCTTCCCTGTCCCTACCGCGATGTTCGAAGCCCACACCGCGGTACGCTGCGCCGACTGGCAGACCCCGGTCGGCATCGCCGCGCACAAGGCCGCAGCCACCAAGGCTGTTACTGAGGCCAGGCGGATCGGGACCCGGGCCGCCTACTCTGCCCTGAATTGCGCTCGGTGGCCCGCGCCGAACAAGGATCGCGTCACCGAGCCGCTCACAGGCGCTGGTACGCCGCCAGCACTGGTGGTCGCAGGCCGACTGGACCCCGTCACCCCCCACCACTGGGCCGAGAACATGACCCGAACCCTGGACTCTGCGGTCCTGCTCACGCGTGAAGGAGTCGGACACGGCTACTACGGCACCAACTCGTGTATCAACAGCGCAGTTGACGCCGCCCTCGTCCACGGCACCCACCCCGCCGACGGCACCGTATGCAAGACAGACACGCCCGCCACCACCCGCCCCCTTGTCTTCGCGAACCGTTGAGTCACAGCCGGTCTTCACCCGCGTACGCATAGGGAGTGGGCAAGACACACATCGCCGTCGCTCTCGCGGTCGCGGCCTGCCGAGCCGGTTACTCGATCTACTTCACCAGCCTCGACGACATGGTCCGCAACCTCAAGACCGCCGAGGCCGCAGGGCGGCTGACCAGCAAGCTCGGCAGCTACCTCCGGCCAGCGGTTCTCGTGGTCGATGAGGTGGGCTACCAGCCTCTCGAACGCGCGGAGGCCAACTTGGTCTTCCAGGTGATCTCAAAGCGCTACGAAAAGGGCTTGATCATCCTGACCTCGAACAAGACCTTCAGCGAATGGGGGCAGGTGTTCGGCGATGAAGTCCTCGCCACTGCCATCCTCGACCGTCTCCTCCATCACTGCGATGTCATCTCCATCAACGGCTCCAGCTACCGGCTCAAAACGGCTCGCCGCCATCGAACGCGACCGGGACGACGCAGTGTCTCTTCTCAGCACCCTTTGACGACTTATCCGGAGGTCTGACTATGCAGTCCACTCGTGCCCGGCGTGCCCTTCTCGGAGGGCTTGCTGTACTCGTCGCCCTTCCGCTTGCCGCATGCGGCAATGACAGCACCCAGGCGTCACCAGTCCCGGCTGTCGCCACAACGCAGGCGGATCCCGCTGCGAAGCAGGCCGTCGGCGATTTCAAGGAGCTGGAGCGCAAGTACGGTGCGCGGCTTGGGGTCTATGCGGTCAACACGGGCGATGGGCGGGAGGTGGCCTTCAACGCTGATGAGCGATTCGCGTACGCCTCTACCTTCAAGGCGTTCACCGCCGCTGCCGTCCTACGCAAGTACTCAATGAGCGGCATGGACAAGGTGGTCAAGTACTCCCGGAGCGATCTGATCGATCACTCTCCGGTCACCGAGAAGCATGTCGATATCGGAATGACCCTACGTGATCTGTGTGACGCAGCCGTCCGCTACAGCGACAACACCGCAGCCAACCTCCTGTTCGACGCACTGGGCGGGCCGCAGGGCCTGGCCGCCGCTCTCGTGGAGACAGGTGACACCACCACCAAAGTGGAACGCCGCGAGCCTGAACTGAACCAGTGGTCTCCCGGTGCCACACAAGACACCACCACGCCCCGCGCGTGGGCAGCAGGCCTTCGGGCATTCGTTCTCGGGGACGCCCTGGGCAAGGACGAACGCGAACAGCTCACGCAGTGGCTGCGGACCAACACCACCGGAGACGAACTCATCAGGGCCGGAGTACCCAAGGGATGGGATGTCGGGGACAAGACCGGCGGAGGCGGTGTCTACGCTGTCCGAAACGACATCGCCGTCGTCTGGCCCCCCAACGCCGCACCCATCGTCATGGCGGTCATGTCCAACCGAGGCGCCGAAGACGCCGACTACGACAACGAGCTGATTGCCGAAGCGGCATCCGTGGTCACCAAGACACTGCCGTAGCAGAACAACTGCACAGCACGCGAACAGTACACGGCAAACCCCCAACGACTCCGGCGTTCTCGCCCGACGCCAGGGGTACGCGTCTTCAGGATGCTGCCCCGGCCGCTCGACCCGCCGCCGATAGGGCGTTTTCCGCCCCCGGCGGGGTTCGTGGGCCGGGCGGTGCGTAGTTCGTTCGTCTGCGACTACCTGGCCGACGTCGAGATGCGCCAGGAGATCCACGAGGGGTTGCAGGTCGTGGAGAACTGGAACTCCGCGAACAAGGACCTCTTCTACGGCAAGGACGGCGACCTGGCCGGTGCGGACAAGGAATCCCAGGAGGTCAGCATGCTCGCGCTACACCTGCTCCAGTCGGCGTTGGTACACGTCAACACGCTGCTGATGCAAGAGGTCCTGGCCGATCCGAAGTGGGCGGACAAGCTCACCGACGCGGACCGCCGGGCGCTGTCGCCGCTGTTCTGGACCCATGTGAATCCGTACGGCCGGTTCGAGCTGGACATGAACAGCCGCCTGGACCTGGACCTGGTCGCCGTGTCGGCCGTGCCCGGCCCGCGCAGTCCGCAAGAGGAAGCCGCCTCGGCCCCCGCGTGACACCGACCTGCAGGCCGCCGAGCCCTCCGACGCGACTCCAGTTCCCACTGCTCGCCTAATAGTTTATTTAGACTGATAGAGTTCGACTATGCCACGTCGCGCTCTCGACAACCCGATCGTTCTGGCAGTTCTGGGTCTCCTGCTCGAACAGCCCTCGCACCCGCACCAGATGCTTGCCGAACTGCGAAAACGCAGCGACAACCACGCGGCCGCAATCACGCGAGGCACGCTCTACAACACCGTTGCCGCCCTGACCGAAGCGGGATGGCTTGCCTCGCAAGGCCAGCAGCGCTCGGGAAACCGTCCGGAGAGGACCGTTTACGCCCTCACGGAAGAGGGCCGCGACGAACTCGTACGACGGCTGGACTCCCAGATCCGCAACCCAGAACGCGAGTTCTCACAGTTCCTGGGCGCAGTCACCTACCTCGGCGCCCTCGGGGTGAGCGGCGCGGTGGAGGCCCTGGTTGAGCGTGCCCAACGCCTCCGGCAACGCACGGCCGCCGATGAAGAACGCCTCGCGGAGGCCCTGGCGGCCGGCGTACCCCGCCTGCACGTCATCGAAGCTGAATACGCGTTGTGCCTCGCTCGCGCTGAGACGGCATGGATCGACTCGGTCATCGACGACCTCCGCACCGGCTCACTCACGTCGCCGACCGATTCGGCGACAACCTCCACACCCCCTGTAACGCCGAACCGAAAGGAATCGAACGCGTGGCACTGACAGCGGATGACGGCATGCTCTTCGGGATCTACCCGGGCGGAGTCGCCGGTGATGACACCGGGGGCCTGGCCGGCGGCCTGCCCGATGACCCGGCCCTCGTATCGAGTGCACTCGACCGCCTCCAGGGCCGACCAGGCCGTCCGTTCCTGGTACGCGCCTACATAGGCTTCGACGATGTCACCCGCCTCGGCGAGCCACACGCGACCGCGGCACCGGCCGCCGCAGCCCAATACGCCGTCCGGGGGCGCCGCTTGGACTTGGTGGCGCAGTACCAGTCCCCAGCCGGAGACGTCGACGGCTACTGCGACTTCCTGCGCGAGCTGGTCGAGCAGTACGGCGCGGTCACGAGCACGTTGCAAGTGACGGAAGAGCCCAACGTCACGTCGAACCCGACGCTGGACGGCTACTACCCGGCGGTGCACGAGGCGATCGTCCGTGGGGTTTCCGTCGTCAAAGCGCGAGCACGTGAACTCGGGTACACAGACCTACGGGTCGGATTCAACACCGCCCCTCTCTTCGGGCCGGCAACCTCCTTCGTCACTGATCTGACCAGCCTCGGGGGAGGGAACTTCATCTCCGATCTGGACTACGTGGGCCTGGACTTCTTTCCCGACGTCTTCCAACCCGTCGACGCATCCGACCTCCCGCACGCTGTCGAGGGACTGCTACGTCATCACCGTGACTCGGTACTGGCACCCTCCGGCTTGGGACACCTACCGCTGCACATCACCGAGCACGGTTGGCCCACCGGACCCGAACGCCACCCGCACCGGCAGGCCGGCGTCGTCGAGACCGTGGTAAATGTGATCGCCGCCCAATCGAAGCAACTCCACCTGAGCGGTTACACGCATTTTGCGCTGCGAGATGCCGACAGCGCCGAAACGGGACTGTTCCATCAATTCGGGCTCACCACCGATGACTACTCCCCCAAGCCCGCCTTCGACACCATGAAGATGCTCGTCGAACGCTTCAGTGTCTGACGGGAACGACGAGTGGGGGCAGGCTGTCTCCTCCGGGGGCACAGCCTGCCCCACTCTCACAAACGACCCTTTCCCGGAGCAAGATCAAGGACGGTCGGCGAAAGTGGCCCGGATCACGGATCCCCTGTCACAACTCGTTCTCACTCAAGAGTGGAACCAGGCATGTTCCGGGAAACGTTTGTGACAGTATCCGGGGGCATGACGGGCCCTCAAACCGCACTCGCGTCCGAAGTGGACGACGTCGAGCGCCACCCATGCCCGCGCTGTAACGCTCAGCCAGGTTCACCCTGCCGCTCGCGCTCCGGTGCGGTTGCCGGGACGTACCACACCGGCCGCTTCACGAAGGTGCCCCGGCTCGCGAAACCCCTGCGCGTGCCGACACCCGCCGGCCGCAGCCCCGGCTAGCCTTGGCGGCCCGGCATCCCGGCATCCCGGCATCCCGGCATCCCGGCATCCCGGCATCCCGGCATCCCGGCATCCCGGCATCCCGGCATCCCGGCGCCCGCACCCGTCGACCCGGACACCCCGAGCGCGGACATCCGCATCGGATACGCCCGCTGTTCGACCCTCACCCAGGAACTCCAGACACAGCTCGACGCCCTCGCCGCCAAGCGCATCCCCAGGGACAAGATCTTCTCGGAAAAGATTCAGTACCCGGGTCCGGGTCCGCCCGCAGTTCGAGGCAGCCCTCAGCGCCGCCCGGGAGATCAAGGCCCACGCCCCGCACTGCCGGGTGATCTTCACGGTGTATGAGATGAAGTGTCTCGGGCGCGATGCCGCAGAGCTGACCGCGCTCGCCGACCACCTCACCGCCCACGGCCCGGTCCTAGAAATGCTTGCCGGGCCCCCCAGGGGATGTACGACCCCAGCGGTCCGGGACGCCTGCTGTTCGGGTTCTTCGCAGCGATGGCGGAGACCGAGCGCGAGAACATCCGCGAGGCCACCCTCGAAGGACTCGACACCGCGGCCCGCAAAGGCAACCACGGCGGCCGGCCCCCGGTCATCACCGACGACATGCTGCACACCGTGCTCCGCCGCCGCGCGAACGGCGAGACCGTCGAGGACATCCAGCCCGACCTGCTCATCCCCACCGGCCGCCGCAAGGGACAGAGCCCCAGCCTCTCCAGCATCTATCGGGCGCTGGCCGAGCACGAGAAGACCCAGGCGTACCCGGAGGCCGTCGAGGCGGCGCACACCCACTTCGCCGCCCTCCGGCAGCTCGACCGCAGCCCCAAGTAGTTACTCAGCGCTACACGCCACCTGGCGGTAGCTATACGAGAACAGGGCCCCCGCCCGTATCCGGGCGGCCAGGCGGGCGTCGGCTACCTGCCGGGCGGCCCGGTCCGCGGCCGTCCGGCACCAGTGGTGGAACCTCGAGCGGCTGACGCCGAGAATGCTGCAGAGCCGCTTCACGCCGTAACGGCGCTGGAGGTCGGCGACACACTGGAAGCGATTCGCCAGCGCGTCTCCCCGGCGAAATACTTCGCCGCCTTCCGCAGGATCTCGCGTTCCTCCTCCAGCTCACGGACCTTCTTCCGCAGGGCCGCGTTCTCCGCCTCCAGCGAGGTCGGCGGCTGGGCCGGTTCCTGCGTCCGGCGTCCCCGTGGACGGCTTGCTCCGGCAGCCCGGACCCAGTTCCGCAGCGTCTCCGGATTGATCCCCAGATCGGCGGCGACCGACCTGATCGTCGCCTCGGGCCGCGACTCGTACAGCGCGACCGCGTCCGCCTTGAACTCCGGCGGGTAGTTCTTCATGACCACGAGATGTCCGTCCTCAGATCCTCAGGACCCAGTGTCCCGTGCGTCCAACATCAGAGGTCAAGGCCCAAGGCCAGGTAGTTAGCGTTTTCGCAGGTCAGGCAAGTGGCGGTGAAGAAATCTTGACGTAGAACAACGGAGCTCGTTGGTACAGGCAGTCGACCAAGACAGCTTGTCTCCAAGGAGCTCCGTTGCCGTCTCATCATCCCCTGCCCGCACCGATGACGGACATCACTCGTTCGGTCGCCGTGGCTGCGGGCAAGTTCGCGCCCGGTCATCTGGGCGAGTTGACGACCGGCATACCGTTCGAACTGGTCGACGCTGTCCTTCACGAGACCCGTCGCTTCCAGAAGCGACTGCGTGATCTTCCGTCCCGTGTCGGCATCGCCCCACCGGCAACCCCGGGGCCTCAGGCCCCCACCGCCCTCACTGCTCCCACCGCCGGTATCCGTGCCGCGTCGTACCGCTGCAGCAGCACCCGCGCCACCTCCGGTGCCGGACCGAGAACGTCCGCCAGGACGTCCGCCTGGGCCGCGCCCCGTGCGATGCGGTCCGGGAGGAAGCCCGGGGCCAGCACGTACGGGGCCACGGCGACGCGCTCGCAGCCGAGGGCACGCAGGTCGCGTACCGCGTCCTCGGTGCGGGGCAGGGACGCGGAGGCGAACGCAGGCCGCACGGCGCACCAACCGGTGTGCCGCCACTCCCGCGCGATTTCTGCGATCACTGCGATCGCCTCCGGGTCGGTGGACCCCGCCGAGGCCAGGACGACCCCGGTCGAGGACTTGTCGGCGGGCGTCAGGCCCGCCTCGTACAGCCGGCGTTCCAGCGCGGCGTGGAGCAGGGGGGACGGCCCCAGGACGTCCGCCTGGCGGATGCGCAGCCGCGCGTCCGCGTCCGCGAGGACCGCCGGGATGTCCGCCTTGGCGTGGAAGGCGCGGGTCAGCAGCAGTGGGAGGGCCACCACGTCGCGCACGCCCTCCGCCGCGAGGGAGTCCAGCACCCCCGGTACGGAGGGGATGTTGAAATCGAGGAAGCCGGTCTCCACCCGCAGCTCCGGCCGCAGCGTCCGCACCCGCCGCACCAGGGCGTGCACGGTCGCCGCGTGCCGCGGATCGCGGCTGCCGTGGGCGATGACGAGAAGAACCGGGCGGCGCATGATCGGATCAGTCCCTCCCCAGCAGGCCGCGGCTGCGCAGGACCCACCGCTCCAGCGGACTGAAGATCAGCAGGTCGATGGCGATGCCCACGGTCAGGATCAGCAGGATCGCCTCGAACACCATGGCCATGTCGCTCGCGTTGCGGCCGTTCTCCAGCAGCTGTCCGAGGCCGATGCCGAGATCGGGGAACGACGCGATGATCTCCGCGGCCATCAGCGAACGCCAGGAGAACGCCCAGCCCTGCTTCAGACCCGCCACATAGCCGGGCAGCGCGGCCGGCAGCACGATGTGCCAGGTGCCCTTCAGCCCCGTCGCGCCCAGCGTGCGGCCGGCCCGCAGGAACAGCGGCGGGACCTGGCTGACGCCGGAGACCAGACCGTTGGCGATCGAGGGGACCGCGCCGAGCAGGATCACCGCGTACATCATCTGGTTGTTCAGGCCCAGCCAGATCACCGCCGGCGGCACCCACGCCACCGACGGCAGGGACTGCAGCCCGGACAGGATCGGGCCGATCGCCGCGCGCACGAACCTCACCCGCGCCACCAGCAGTCCCAGCGGCGTACCGATCAGCAGCGCGAAGAAGAAGCCGAGCAGACCGCGCGAGACGCTGGTCCAGATGTAGCCGAGCAGTTCGCCCTGGAGCCACGCGTCCCGCACGACGCCCCACACGGCGCCCGGCGAGGGCAGCTTGGTCGGATCGTCGACGATCCTGAAGGAGACCAGTGCCTGCCACACGGCCAGCACCAGGGCGACGGCGAGGACGGGCGGAAGGATCTTCTGGACGAAGGTCTGACGCCACGGCCTGCGGGTCTGCTGCCTCGTCTCCAGCGCGTCGAGGCCCGCCTCGAGACCGGCGAGGTCGTTCGTGTCCGTCCCGTCCGTCCCGTCCTTCCTGTCCTTGCCGTCCCTCCCGGTTGTTTCAGTGCTGGCCATGACGGCGGATCTCCCCACGGAGTTGCTCGGTGATCTCGACGGACAGTTCCGCGACCGCGGTGTCCTCGATACGGCGGGGGTGCTCGATGTCGACCGTCCACTGGCGGGCGATCCGGCCCGGCCGGGAGGACAGCAGGACCACCCGCTGTGCGAGCCGGACGGCCTCGCGCACGTTGTGCGTGACGAACAGGACGGACAACCGGCCCTCGACGGAGCCGCCGGTGTTCGCAGTGCGCCAGATCCGGGTCAGCTCGTCGTGCAGCACGTCCCGGGTGATGGCGTCCAGCGCCGCGAACGGCTCGTCCATCAGCAGCAGCTTGCTCTCCTGGGCGAGCGCGCGGGCCAGCGCGACCCGCTGGCGCATGCCGCCGGACAGCTCGTGCACCCGCTTGCCGTGGGCGCCCTTCAGCCGGACCAGCTCCAGCAGCTCCTCGGCCCGGCCGCGCCGCTCCGCCTTCGGCACGCCACGCAGCTTCAGGGCGAGCTCGATGTTCTTGCCCGCCGTCAGCCACGGGAACAGCGCGTGCTCCTGGAACATCAGCGCCGGGCGGCCGTCCGTGCTGATCGTGCCGGTGCTGGGCGCGTCGAGGCCCGCGACCAGGTTGAGCAGCGTGGACTTGCCGCACCCCGAAGCCCCCAGCAGGGTGACGAACTCACCGGGCGCGACATCGAGCGTGATGTCGTCCAGCACGAGCTGCCGCCCGGCCGGGCCCGCGAACGACTTCGAGACATGCTCGATCCGGGCGGCGTGGGTGACCGCCTCGGTGCCGTCTGCGGCCTTGGCGAGGGTCGTGGCCATGGTCGTCACCTCCTGGGACGTTTCTTCGGGTTCCGGGATCAGTTGGTGCCGAGACCGGCGTCGTCGACGGCGGGTGCGCCCTCGGCCGCGAGGACCTTGTTGAGGAGTTCCAGGTCGTAGATGCCGTTCAGGTCGGGCCGCTCGAGCAGGCCCGCCTCCACGGCGTGTTCCGCCTGGGTGCCGAGGGTGCCGGCCAGCGGGTCGTCGGTGAACCGGATCGACTTCCACGCCGGGTCCAGGACGTCGGCGGGCAGTGCCTTGCCGGAGTCGGCCGCCAGCTGCTCGTTGGCGGCGGCCTTGGCCTCGTCCGGATGTTCGTTGATCCACCGGTTGGTGGAGACCGACGCCTCGAGCACCGCCTCGACGGCCTTCGGGTGCTTCTCCAGGAACTCCTGGCGCACGACCAGGTTCGTGATGACGAACTTCCCGTCCGGCCACAGGGAGGCCTCGTCCAGCAGGACCTTCCCGCCCTCGGCGACCAGCTTCGACGCGGTGGGCTCCGGCACCCACGCGCCGTCGACCGACCCGGCCGCGAAGGCGCCCGGGGTGACCTTGTTGTCGCTGCGGACGACCGTGACATCGCCCTTGCCGCTCTGCGCGTCGACCGTCCAGCCCTGCTCGGCCGCCCAGTTGAGGAACGCCACGTCCTGCGTGTTGCCGAGCTGCGGGGTCGCGATCCGCTTGCCCTCGACGTCCTCCAGGGACTTCACCCGGTCCGGGTTCACCACCAGCTTCACCCCGCCGGACGCCGAACCGCCGATGATCCGCAGGTTCTTGCCCTGCGACTTGGCCCAGCCGTTCACCGCCGGGGACGGCCCCATCCAGGCGACGTCGATGGAACCGGAGTTGAGCGCCTCGATCGCGGACGGCCCCGCGTTGAACACCGCGTACCGCGCCTCGGTCGCGCCGAGCTCCTTCTGGAAGAAGCCCTTCTGCTTGCCCACCAGCGCGGTCCCGTGGGTCAGATTGCCGAAGTGGCCGATCCTCACCGCGTCGAGACCGTCGGTCTTCTGAGCCCCGGCCGCGATCCCGGCGCCGGTTTTCTCCTTGGCCTGGGAGCCGTAGCCGCAGCCGGCCAGGGCGAGCAGGACGGCCAGCGTGGCCGTCACGGCGAACGCGCGGGGCGCAAGGGCGGGGGTGGCAGGCACGGGAGGTGTTCCTCTCGGGGGCCCGGCTCCCACGTACTCAACTGGTCGTACTCAGCTGGCCGTGGCCGGGGGATCGGCGGGTTTTCGGCGGTGGCGGCGGTGGACCGGGGTGGCGAGCGAACGGTGCGCGCGCCCCTGGCGCGCCGGGAGCGTCACGCACATCGCGCGACTCCACCCTGGCCGCTGCCGAGCTGCCCGCCGCCGATCCGGCCGCCCTCCTTGGCGAAGGTGGCGAAGACGTCGGTGGCGAGGCCGTCGGTCGGTTCGCAGGCCGGGGCAGGGACATGACGCGACGTCAGAAGTTCCATCCGTCGCCCTCGGCCGCGTCCTTGACCGGGACCGGGGCGGCGAAGGACTCGCCGGCCATGCCCGCGGTGAGCGTGGTGCCGTCACTCGGGTCGATCAGGATGAACGAACCGGTGCGCCGCGAGTCCGCGTACGAGTCGGCCGGCAGGGGCTCGGCGGTACGGATCTTCACCCGGCCGATGTCGTTGGCGACGAGCGTGCCCGGATGCGGGTGCAGCGACAGGTCGTCCAGCGTCAGCCGGGCCGGGATGTCCTTCACGATCGCCTTGACCGTCCGGGTGCCGTGCTTGAGCAGCACCCGGTGGCCGACCGTCAGCGGCTGGTCGGCGACATGGCAGACGGTGGCCTCGACGTCCTGCGTGGTGGCCGGCGCGTCCTTGCTCGGGACGAGCAGGTCGCCGCGGGAGATGTCGATGTCGTCCGCCAGCAGCAGC
Organism: Streptomyces sp. NPDC058632; assembly: GCF_042717095.1. Lineage (NCBI taxonomy): Bacteria > Bacillati > Actinomycetota > Actinomycetes > Kitasatosporales > Streptomycetaceae > Streptomyces > Streptomyces sp. NPDC058632. Next base: position 47,756 of record NZ_JBHXQZ010000006.1, read on the forward strand.
GTCACCGACTGCGGCGTCCAGGCCGCCTCCACGGGCGTGCCCAGCAGATCGATCCCGGTGACCGTCGTGGTCCGGCCGGACGGCAGCACGGTCACCTCGTCGCCGACGCGGAACGTGCCCGCGGCGATCTGGCCGGCGTACCCGCGGTAGTCCGGGTGCTCGGGGCTCTGCGGCCGGATCACGTACTGAACGGGCAGCCGGGCGTGGCAGTGCGCCAGGTCGTGGCTGACCGGCACCGTCTCCAGGTGCTCCAGCACCGTCGGGCCGCCGTACCAGTCCATGTGAGCCGACGGCTCCACGACGTTGTCGCCGACGAGCGCCGAGATCGGGATCGTGGTGACCTCCGGGACGCCCAGCTCGGTCGCGTACGCCGTGAACTCCTCGGCGATCCGCGCGAACACGGCCTCCTCGTAGTCCACCAGGTCCATCTTGTTGATGGCGAGGGTGACATGGGGCACGCGCAGCAGGGCGGCGATGGCCGCGTGCCGCCGGGTCTGCTCGACCACGCCGTTGCGGGCGTCGACGAGGACGACGGTCAGCTCCGCGGTGGAGGCACCGGTGACCATGTTGCGGGTGTACTGCACATGGCCCGGCGTGTCGGCGAGGATGAACCGGCGCCGCGGCGTGGCGAAGTAGCGGTACGCCACGTCGATGGTGATGCCCTGTTCCCGCTCGGCCCGCAGCCCGTCGGTGAGCAGGGCGAGGTCGGGAGCCTCCTGGCCGCGGCTCGCCGACACCCGCTCCACGGCCTCCAGCTGGTCGGTGAGGACCGACTTGGAGTCGTGCAGCAGCCGGCCCACCAGGGTGGACTTGCCGTCGTCGACGGAACCGGCGGTGGCGAACCGCAGCAGGGTGGTCTCCGCGAGCGCCTCACTCGTGATCGTGCTCATGTCTAGAAGTACCCCTCGCGCTTGCGGTCTTCCATCGCGGCCTCGGAGAGCCTGTCGTCGGCCCGGGTCGCCCCGCGCTCGGTCAGCCGGGAGGCGGCGATCTCGGTGATCACCTTCTCGATGGTGTCGGCCCCGGAGTCGACCGCGCCGGTGCAGGACATGTCGCCCACCGTCCGGTAGCGGACGAGCCGCTTCTCGACGCTCTCGCCGTCCTTCGGGCCGCCCCACTCGCCGGCGGTCAGCCACATGCCGCCCCGCTGGAACACCTCGCGGTGGTGGGCGTAGTAGATCTCCGGCAGTTCGATGTTCTCGCGGGCTATGTACTGCCACACGTCCAGCTCGGTCCAGTTGGACAGCGGGAAGACCCGGACGTGCTCACCGGGCGCGTGCCGGCCGTTGTAGAGGTTCCACAGCTCGGGCCGCTGGCGGCGCGGGTCCCACTGGGAGAACTCGTCGCGCAGCGAGAACACCCGCTCCTTCGCGCGGGCCTTCTCCTCGTCCCGCCGGCCGCCACCGAACACGGCGTCGAACTTCTCTGCGGCGATCTTCTCGGTGAGCGGCACCGTCTGCAGCGGGTTGCGCGTGCCGTCGGGGCGCTCGCGCAGCACGCCGCGGTCGATGTAGTCCTGTACGGAGGCGACGTGCAGCCGCAGTCCGTGCCGGGCGACCGCGCGGTCGCGGTAGTCGAGGACCTCGGGGAAGTTGTGCCCGGTGTCGACGTGCAGCAGCGAGAACGGGACCGGCGCCGGCGCGAAGGCCTTCAGCGCCAGGTGCAGCATCAGGATGGAGTCCTTGCCGCCGGAGAACAGGATCACCGGATTCTCGAACTCGCCCGCGACCTCGCGGAAGATGTGCACCGCCTCCGACTCGAGGGCGTCGAGGTGGGAGAGGGCGTACGGGCCGGTCGCACCGCCGGCGCCCTCGTCGCCGGTCGCGACCGTGGCCACGGTTGTCATGCCAGTCCCCTTTCGCTCAGCAGGGCGTGCACCGCCGCGGCGGATTCCTGGACGGTCTGGTGCTGCGACTCGATGCGCAGATCGGGAGAGACGGGAGCCTCGTACGGGTCGTCCACGCCGGTCAGCCCGGTGAGTTCGCCCGCGGCCTGCTTCGCGTACAGGCCCTTCACGTCGCGTACGGAACACACCTCGAGGGGGGTCGCGACGTGCACCTCGACGTACGACGTGCCGTTCGTCTCGTGCCGCCCCCGGACGGCGTCCCGGCTGTCCGCGTACGGTGCGATGACCGGGACGAGCGCGGTGACGCCGTTGCGGGCGAGCAGTTCGGCGACGAAACCGATGCGCTGCACGTTGGTGTGCCGGTCCTCGCGGCTGAAGCCGAGACCCGCGGAGAGGAACTCGCGGATCTCGTCGCCGTCGAGCAGCTCGACCCGGCGGCCCTGCTCGCGCAGCCGGGCGGCCAGCTCGTGGGCGATGGTGGTCTTGCCTGCGCTCGGCAGACCCGTGAGCCAGACGGTGGCTCCGGTCGTCACGTCGGTCTCCTGGTTCGTAGAGGGCGCGGGGGGCCCGGAGGTGGGCCGCGAAGGTGCGGGGGTCTCGGTCATGTCAGCCGTGCAGTCCGCACTCGGTCTTGCCGCGGCTCGCCCAGCGGCCGGCCCGGGCGTCCTCGCCCTCCAGCACCCGGCGGGTGCAGGGGGCGCAGCCCACCGACGCGTACCCGTCCATCAGCAGCGGGTTGGTGAGCACGCCGTGCTCGGCGACGTAGGCGTCCACGTCGTCCTGGGTCCAGCGGGCGATGGGGGAGATCTTCACCTTCCGCCGCTTCTCGTCCCAGCCGACGACCGGGGTGTTCGCCCGGGTCGGGGACTCGTCGCGGCGCAGCCCGGTCGCCCAGGCCACGTACCCCCGCAGGCCCTCCTCCAGCGGTCGCACCTTGCGGAGAGCGCAGCACAGGTCGGGGTCGCGCTCGTACAGCTTCGGCCCGTACTCGGCGTCCTGCTCGGCGACGGTCTGCCTAGGGGTGAGCGTGATGACGTTGACATCCATCACAGCCTCCACGGCATCCCGGGTCCCAATAGTCTCCTCGAAGTGGTAGCCGGTGTCGAGGAACACCACATCCACGCCGGGCAGGGCGCGGGAGGCGAGATGGGCGACCACCGCGTCCTCCATGGAGGAGGTCACGCAGAAGCGCTCGCCGAAGGTCCCGGCGGCCCACCGGAGGATCTCCAGTGCGGAGGCGTCCTCCAGGTCGCGGCCCGCCTGCTCGGTCAGCGCCTTCAACTCGTCGGTGGTGCGCTCTTCCTGAACCGTCGTCATATTCGGTCCCCTCCTGTGTCCGGTCCCGTGTCCGGCCGGTCGAGCCCCTGGGCGAGCAGCCCGAGGAACTTCAGCCGGAAGGCCCGGTTGCACGCCCCGCATTCCCAGGCCCCTCCCCCGAGCCCTCGGCTTCGCTCGAGCAGGGGGGCCTCCCGTCCCTCCTCGCTGGGGCGCAGGTCCTCGTCGCCGCAGTAGGGGCAGTAGAACGGCGCGGCACGCTCGCTCACGACAGGGCCTCCGCATCCGCGCGGGCCGCCCACGTGGCGAACCGCTCGCCGTCCTCGCGCTCGGCCTCGAAGCGCTTCAGGACCCGCTCGATGTAGTCCGGCAGCTCGTCCGAGGTGACCTTCAGACCGCGCACCTTGCGGCCGAAGGACGGGTCCAGGCCGAGCGCGCCGCCCAGGTGCACCTGGTAGCCGCTGACCTGCCGGCCCTCGGCGTCGGTGACCAGCTGCCCCTTGAGGCCGATGTCCGCGGTCTGGATACGGGCGCAGGCGTTCGGGCAGCCGTTGACGTTGATGGTGAGCGGCTCCCCGAAGTCGGGCAGCCGGCGCTCCAGCTCGTCGATGAGGTCGCTGCCGCGCTCCTTGGTCTCCACGATGGCGAGCTTGCAGAACTCGATACCCGTGCAGGCCATCGTGCCGCGCCGGAAGGTCGACGGCCTGACCCGCAGGTCCAGCGCCTCCAGGGCGTCGACGAGCGAGTCCACCCGGTCCTGCGGTACGTCCAGGACGATCATCTTCTGCTCGACCGTGGTGGACACCCGTCCCGAACCGTGGTCCTCGGCCAGCGTGGCGACCTTGGTGAGCAGCGAGCCGTCCATCCGGCCCACCCGCGGCGCGAAGCCGACGTAGAACCGGCCGTCCTTCTGGCGGTGCACCCCGATGTGGTCGCGCCACCGCTGCGCGGGCATCACGGGCGCCGGGCCGTCGGCCAGCTTGCGGCCCAGGTAGTCGTCCTCCAGGACCTGGCGGAACTTCTCCGGCCCCCAGTCGGCGACCAGGAACTTCAGCCGCGCCCTGTTGCGCAGCCGCCGGTATCCGTGGTCGCGGAAGATGGAGATGACGCCTTCCCACACGTCGGGCACGTCCGCCTCGGGCACCCAGGCGCCCAGCCGCACCCCGAACTTGGGGTTGGTCGACAGACCGCCACCGACCCACAGGTCGAAACCGGGGCCGTGCTCGGGGTGGACCACGCCGACGAAGGACACGTCGTTGATCTCGTGGGCGACGTCCAGCAGCGGGGAGCCGGAGACGGCGGTCTTGAACTTGCGCGGCAGGTTGGAGAAGCGCGGGTCGCCGATGTAACGGCGGGCGATCTCGTCCAGTGCCGCCGAGCCGTCGATGATCTCGTCCTCGGCGACACCGGCGACGGGGGAGCCGAGCATGCCGCGCGGGGTGTCGCCACAGGCCTCCGTGGTGGACAGGCCGACCGACTCGAGCCGCTCCCAGATCGCGGGCACGTCCTCGATGCGGATCCAGTGGTACTGGATGTTCTGCCGGTCGGTGATGTCGGCGGTGCCGCGGGCGTACGTCTCGGCGATCTCGCCGATCACGCGCAGCTGCTCGGTGGTGAGCCGCCCGCCGGTGATGCGGACCCGCATCATGAAGTACTCGTCCTCGAGCTCCTCGGGCTCCAGCACACCGGTACGGCCGCCGTCGATCCCGGGACGACGCTGCGTGTAGAGGCCCCACCAGCGCAGGCGGCCACGCAGGTCGTTGGGGTCGATCGAGTCGAAGCCCCGCTTCGAGTAGATCGTCTCAACACGTGTCCGTACGTTGAGACCGTCGTCGTCCTTCTTGAACTGCTCGTTGCCGTTGAGCGGCGTGAAGTGTCCCGCGGCCCACTGGCCCTCTCCGCGGTGACGGCTCACCTTGCGGCGGGGGGTCGCGGCGGCAGGGTTCTGCGGGCTGGCGGCCATGGTTGATACGTCCTTCGGGACAGACGGGGATGCGGCTCTGACCTGCGCATGACGATGCAGGGGCATGCAGCGCGTCATTGCGCGGGGAGTTCGGTGGAGCGAGGCTGAATCGGGTGGGACCGTGCGGTACCGATCGGGGTGGACCGGAGCGGGCCGAAGAGGGGCTGTCGAGTGCTGCTGAACGTGCTCTCAGCGCGCCGGACAGATGGCGCTGGACATGCGGCCGAGGTCGACGTGCCGCCGACTCACCAAGGCGATTCCCGTTCCAGGCATGACGGAAGCGTGGCACGGAGATCTGGACACAGTCCAGCTTCGTCCATGATGCGGACATCTTCGTCTCGGCATGGGAGACGGAGGTGGTTTTGGTCACAGGCGGCGCGGGCGGTCTTGTCCGCGCAGCTCAGGAGGGGTGGATGTGGTGGGCGCGTACGGGGCGGGCAGCGCGGGGCGCGACGAGGCAGGAGCGGTGCTCAGGCCGGGTGCGCTCCCGGCCACGGGCCCGGGGCGGCGACCTCGTCCTCGTCCTCGTCCTCGACCTTGGTGTCGAACAGCCGGAATCCCCGACGCCGGTAATTGTCCATCGCGTGTTCGCCGTCCTTGCTGCACGTGTGCAGCCAGACCCGCGCGGTCGGCTTCCGTTCCGGCCACCGCTCCGCCAGATCCCAGGCCCGCGCGACGCCGTACGACAGGAGGTGCCCGCCGATGCGCCGGCCCCGGAAGGCGGGGATCAGCCCGAAGTGGACGATCTCCACGACCCCGTCGCCCTGCGCCCGAAGCTCCACGTACCCCGCGGGCGTTCCCCGCTCGTACGCCACCCAGGTCTCCGTGCCGGGCCGGTCCAGGTGCTCCAGCCACCGCGCGTACGTCCAGCCCAGCCGGTCCGTCCAGCGGATGTCACCGCCGACCGACGCGTACAGGAAGCGGCTGAACTCCGGGGACGGCACCTCGGCGCGCACGACCCGTACGTCCCCCTCCGGCACGGCGGCCGGCCGGAGGTCGGTGGGCGCGGTCTGCTCCAGGGACCAGGTGGTCACGGCGATGCTCGTCATACCGGAAAGGGAACCACCCGGCGCGGACGCCTGTCGAATGCCCGGTCCGTGCGGCGCGGGGAGCGGCAGGCCCCTGGCCGGGTTCAGCGGCCGGGTTCAGTCCAGCGAGCCGTCGACGGAGGTCAGGGGCAGGGCGAAGAGCATGCGGCCGGACTGGGACCACATCTCGCCGGTCTCCTGCCAGTAGGACAGGGACGCCGACGCACCGCTCCAGCAGCGGTGCGTCTCGTCCGCCCCGCACCGGGTGGGCCGGGCCCCCTCCGTGTCCTGTCGCCACAGCGTCCCGCGCTCGTCCGACGTCCCGGTCATCCGGCCCAGGTACCAGCCCGACCCGTACGACAGCACACTGCGCACATGGGTCAGCTTCGTCTCGTACGCCGCGGCCGGGTCCACCTTCAGCAGCGGGTCCGTGGCCAGCAGCCCCGTGCGGGCCTCGGCGTCGTCGAACGCGTACCGCCACAGCCGGGTCGGCCCGTCGTGGTCCTCGGCGACCGCCTCGTGTGCGACCAGACTGTCCGGCGCCGTGCTGCGGTCCAGGGAGATGCCGCCCGGCTGCGGGGCGGCCGCGTCGGCCGTCCGGTACGCGGCGACGGCGGGCAGCACGTACCGTGCCCCGGCCGCCGACCAGCCGCCGGGCACCCGCCCGACCGTCGAACCGCCCACGGTGGCCCGCTGGACGCGGTCCACGTCGTACACGTACAGCGCGCTGCCGTCCCCCCGCCCGGCGGTGACCAGCAGCTTGTCCTGGTACCAGACCATGCCCGTCACGGGGGAGACCAGTCCGCGGTAGTCCTGCCCCCCGGAGACCGGGACGGCGAGCTGGGCCCAGGTGTAGCGGAGGTCGTCGGGGTCACCGGCGTCGATGAACGCGACCCGCGCGAGCCCCTGCCCCGCGCCGGCACCCGCCACGGCCGGAACCTGCGCGGTGGTGCCGTCCGCCGTGGTGCCGCCCCGGCTCCAGGCGGAGAGCACCACCCGGTCCGGGCCCCAGTGGCCGTCGTCGTCCGCGTCCCCGGACGTGGTGACGGCGCCGGGACTCCAGCCCTCGACGTCGGCGCCGTCCCAGCAGTACGTGCGCGTGGCCGCGGGCTCGAGGGGCAGCCCGCGCCGGTCCTCGTCCGTACAGGACCCCGCGTCGCGCAGCGAACCGTCGGTGTCGTCGAGCACGGACCGGACACCGACGGGCCGCCCCATCTCGGAGGAGAGCCGGTCGAGCCACTCCGGTGGCACACGGGTCTCGGACAGCCGCAGCGGCGCGGTCTCGGCGGCCCTGGTGAGCGGCTTCAGCGCCCCGGGGTCGTCCGCGTCGGTGGCCTGCGACGTGCTGATCATGGTGGCCGCCGCGGTGAGCGCGAGCGCGGTTCCGGCCAGCGTCGCCCGCAGCGCCTTGCCCCGCCTGCGCCGACGGTGTCTGCCGCGATGCTTCATAACGTCCTCCCGAGGCGAGCCAACTGCGTCCGGCGATCCGACCGTTGACCTTCCGACCGATGACCGTTGACCGTGGAGCAGGTGAGGGTGGCCCGTGGGGCGATGCTACGGCAGACAGCCCCGCAGGGGATGAAGACCCGGCAAATCCGCAGAACAAGCGGCCCGGCGCGCGGTGATGTGCTGTGCTGGACCCTCAGGGCCCGGACTTTCCGGGCCGGGGGCCCGGCGGACTCTCCGGGCCGCGCGCGTCGTGTCCACGCCGGCCAGATGCCCCACGTCTATCGGCGAGAGCGGCACTGATCCTCCCGGGGAAAGACTCGGAGGACAGCCCACGGCCCACCGGCCGTGCCCCCGAGATCCGTTCTGGCCGTCGTCGGTCCCATGGTGCCGTGTGTCCCCGGCGGGATCGTTCGGTGCGGACACAGACAGCAGCAAGTTGCAACCCCCTGCAACCCTGGCGGACCGCCCCGCACTGCTTGAAACTTGAGCGACGCCGTCCCGAGCGGCGTCCACGGCTCCAAGGGGCCTGTGCGGCGGGGGTGGTGCCGTGTCGGCGCAGCACCACCCCCGCGTCATACCCGGTCGTCGTGCCGGGGATGTCGAAACCGGCTCCTCCCGGCCGGGTCGCCCCGTTCGATTCGCGGCCGGACAGCCCTCCGCCGTCTCCCGCCCGGGACAGCCCTCTGCCGTCTCACACCTCCGGCCGGGCCCGTTCCACCACCGTCGCGAGGTCGAGGGTGTGCGGCAGCGTCCCGAAGGCCGCGCCCCCGTCACCGCCCAGCCGTGCCGCGCAGAACGCGTCGGCGACCTGCGGCGGCGCGTACCGCACCAGCAGCGAGCCCTGGAGCACCAGCGCGAGCCGTTCCACGAGCCGCCGGGCGCGCCCCTCGGCGCCCTCCAGGTCGGCCAGTTCGGTCAGCAGGTCCTTGATCGCGCCGTCCAGCCGGTGATCGGCCCCGCGTGCCCGCCCGACCTCGCCGAGGTACGCGTCCAGCACCTGCGGATCCCGGCTCAGCGCGCGCAGCACGTCCAGCGCCTGGACGTTGCCCGCGCCCTCCCACACCGAGTTCAGCGGGGACTCGCGCACCAGCCGGGGCATCCCCGACTCCTCCACGTACCCGTTGCCGCCCAGGCACTCCGCCGCCTCCACCGCGACGGGCGCGCACCGCTTGGTCACCCAGTACTTGGCGGCCGGCACCGCGATCCGCAGCAGCGCCCGCTCCCGCTCGCTCCCGTCGTCGTAGGCCGCGGCGAGCCGCAGCGCCAGCGTGGTGGCCGCCTCCGACTCCAGGGCGAGATCGGCCAGGACGTTGCGCATCAGCGGCTTGTCGACCAGCTTGCCGCCGAACGCCTCCCGGTACGTGCAGTGGTGCACCGCCTGCGCCACGGCCTGCCGCATCAGCCCGGCCGAGCCCAGCACGCAGTCCAGCCGGGTCGCCGCCACCATCCCGATGACGGTGCGCACCCCACGCCCCTCGTCCCCGACCCGCCGTGCCCACGTCCCCGCGAACTCGACCTCCGAGGACGCGTTGGACCGGTTGCCCAGCTTGTCCTTGAGCCGCTGGATCAGGAACACGTTGCGCGAGCCGTCCTCGAGCACGCGCGGCACCAGGAAACAGGTGAGCCCGCCGGGTGCCTGCGCCAGCACCAGGAACGCGTCCGACATCGGCGCCGAGCAGAACCACTTGTGCCCGGTCAGCTCGTAGGTCCCGTCCTCGGCCAGCGGCCGCGCGGACGTCGTGTTGGCCCGTACGTCGCTGCCGCCCTGCTTCTCCGTCATGCCCATCCCGAAGAGCACACCGGACTTCTCGTGGGCGGGCCGCAGCGCCCGGTCGTACACCGCCGACGTCAGCCGCGGCTCCCACTCGGCGGCGAGCGCCGGGTCCGCGCGCAGGGCGGGCACGGCCGCGTGCGTCATCGACAGCGGGCAGCCGTTCCCGGCCTCGACCTGCGACCACACCACGAACCCCGCCGCCCGCCGCACATGCCCGCCCGGCCGCGCCCATGCGCCCGTCAGACCCGCCGAGACGCCCTTGCCGAGCAACCGGTGCCAGGCAGGATGGAAGTCGACCTCGTCGATCCGGTGCCCGTACCGGTCGTGGGTGCGCAGCCGGGGCGGGTTCTCATTGGCCTGCGCCCCCCATTCCTGCACCTGGGCGGAGCCGGAGGTGTGTCCGAGCGCCGACAGCTCGGACAGGCCCTCGTCCAGCAGCGACGGATCCAGATGCCGTGCGACGGCCTCCGTCAGTGCCCGGTCGGCGGTGAACACGTCGTACTGCGCCAGCGGCGGAGTCTGGTTGGTCACGGTGTGCGTGGTACCTGCCATGAACACGAACCTACCCGGCACCGCCCTCCGCATCACCCCGCAGGCACCCCGCGACCGCCTCGGGACCCTTCGAGTGAGGCCGACCAGGCACGACGGATACCTTTGGTTCGTGCAGCCAGCAAGCGAATCCCCCGACGCGCCCTCCGGCCGACTCCACCGGGCCCGGGCCCTGTACCGCAATGTCTCCAAACGGAGGACCGCCTGGCTGCTGCTCAAGGACACCGTCAACTCCTGCATGGAGTACCGGATCCTGGGCCTCGCCGCGGAGGCGGCCTTCTTCACCCTGCTGTCGGTGCCCCCGCTGCTGCTCAGCCTGATCGGCCTGCTCGGCTACGTCGACACCTGGACCGGCGCCGAGACCACCCAGAGCGTGCGGACCAACATCATCGAGGCCTCCCGCGCGGTGCTGTCGGACCGGGGCGTGAGCCAGATCGCCGAGCCGATCCTGGACGACGTGATGGAGGGCGGCCGGCCCGACGTCATCTCCCTCGGCTTCCTCTTCGCCCTCTGGTCGGGCTCCCGCGCGGTGAACGTCTTCATCGACACCATCACCGTCATGTACGGCCTCGACGGTGTGCGCGGCATCGTCAAGACCCGGCTGATGGCCTTCCTGCTGTTCATCGTGGCCCTGTTGATCGGCTCGGTCGCGCTGCCCCTCATGGTGGCCGGCCCCGACGCCGTGGTCAGCGTCGTCCCCTGGTCGACGACGCTCGTACAGATCCTCTACTGGCCCGTGGTGATCCTGCTGTCAGTGGCCTTCCTGACCACGCTGTACCACGTCTCCGTGCCCGTACGGTCCCCGTGGATCGAGGACGTGCCCGGCGCGCTGGTCGCCCTCGCCATGTGGGTGTTCGGCAGCTTCCTGCTGCGGATCTACCTGACCAGCACCATCGAGGGCCCCACCATCTACGGCTCCCTCGCCGCCCCCGTCGCCGTACTGCTGTGGATCGGCGTCTCCGCCTTCGCCGTGCTCGTCGGGGCCGCGGTCAACGCCGCGATCGACCGGGTCTGGCCGGCCGCCGCGACCGCCACCGCCCGCGAGGCGAACGAGCGGCTGCGGCAGGAGCAGGTCGCCGAGTACGTCGCCCGCACCTCCGCGGCGGCCGGCGACGAGGCAGACCCCGACATGCCCTCCGAGTTCCCCGAACGCTGGTCCCGCTTCCTGCCCCCGGAGGACGTCACGGCCCGCCTGCGCACCCACGCGAAGAGCAGCCACCACCCCCACCCGAGGAACGGGGAAGGGCCCGCGGACCCGGCGCCACCGTCCGGCGAGGACACGTAGCGTGCTCACGGCTTCCAGGTCCCCGCGGCCGCCTCCTCCCGTACGAAGTCCGAGAAGTCCCGCGGCTCCCGGCCGCCCAGCACCTGCCGCACCACCCCGTCCTCCACCCGCGCGTTGCGGCCGTCCAGAAGGGCGGCGAACACGCCGGTGAGGAACCCGGCCTCCTCGGGCGGCACCCCGAACCCGGTGAGCGCCTCGCCGTAGCCCTGGGCGGACACCGCGCGGTACGTCAGTTCACGTCCCGTCGCCCGCGCGATCTCCGCGACCGCCTCCCCGAACGTCAGCAGCCGCGGCCCCGTCACCGTGAGACTCCGCCCGGCGTACCGCTCCCCGCCGGTCAGCGCGGCGACCACGACCTCCGCGATGTCCCGCGCGTCCACGAACGGCTCCGGCACCTCACCGGCCGGGAACACCAGCTCCCCGGTCCGGCGCAGTTCCTCCACCAGCGGTCCCTCGCTGAAGTTCTGCGCGAACCACGCCGCCCGTACGACGGTCCAGTCCGCGCCCGACGCCCGCAGCGCCTCCTCCGTGGGCAGCGCCTGGTCCTCGCCCCGCGCGGACAGCAGCACCAGCCGCCGTACGCCCAGCCCGAGCGCCTGTTCGGCGAGCGCGCCGACCGCCTCGGCGGTCCCCGGTGCGCCCACGTCCGAGGGGTGCACGAGGTAGGCCGCGTCGGCGCCCCGCAGGGTGTCCGCCCAGGTCGTACGGTCCTCCCAGTCGAACCCGGTGGCCCGGGACGCCGCCCGCACCGTGAGCCCCGCCGCCTCGGCCGCCCGCGCCACCCGGCTTCCGGTACGCCCCGAGGCCCCCGTGACGACCACTGTCATGCCTGCTGTGCTCTTGCCCTGTGTCATGCCTACGAGTCAACTGCCCCCAGCCCGCCCGGACCATCGCCGAACGGCTCATTCCCATAAGCCCGCGTCTACGCTGAAGCCCATGGACGCTCTCACCGGCCTGCTGGAAGGCCCCCGCGCCCGTGGCGCGTTCATGATCCGGGCCTGTTTCGACCCGCCCTGGGCGGTCCGGATCGAGGACCGCGCCCCGCTGACCGTGATGCTCCTCGTCCGCGGCGAGGCCTGGCTGGCGCCGGACAGCGGCGTCCGGCGGCTGCTGCGCCCCGGTGACCTCGCCATCGCGCGCGGTCCCGACCCGTACACGTGCGCCGACGCCCCCGACACCCCGCCGCAGGCGCTGATCCTGCCGGGCGGCGAGTGCCACTACCCCGACGGACGCCCCCTGAACGGCGTCATGGACCTCGGCGTCCGCACCTGGGGCGACCGGACCGACGGCGCCACGGTCATGCTCATCGGCACCTACCGGATGCAGGGCGAGATCGGCGGCCGCCTGCTCGACGCGCTCCCGCCCCTGCTCCTCCTCACCGCCGACGACTGGGACTGCCCGCTCACCCCGGTCCTCGCGGCGGAGATCGTGCGGGACGAACCCGGCCAGGAGGTCGTCCTCGACCGGCTGCTCGACCTGCTGGTCATCGCCGCCCTGCGGGCCTGGTTCGCCCGCCCCGAGGCGGCACCGCCCGCCTGGTACGGGGCGCTGGGCGACCCCGTCGTCGGCCCGGTGCTGCGCCTCCTCCAGGACGATCCCGCCCACCCCTGGACGGTCGCCGCGCTCGCCGCGAAGGCCGGCGTCTCGCGCGCCGCGCTGGCCCGACGCTTCACGGAACTCGTCGGCGAGCCCCCGATGACGTACCTCACCGGCTGGCGCCTCGCCCTCGCGGCGGACCGCCTCCGCGACACCGACGACACTCTCGGCGCGATCGCCCGCCACGTCGGCTACGGCAGCGCCTTCGCCCTGTCGACGGCCTTCAAACGGGCGTACGGTGTCAGCCCACAGGAGTGGCGGACGCGGGCCGCGTAGCCTGGGCCACGTGTACAGCGAACGGGCGTCACGGCTGCCGGGCGCGGTCGTGTGGACCAGCACCCCGGCCGGCGCGGAAGCGGGCCGAGTACTCCCCGACGGCTGCATGGACCTGCTCTGGCACGACGGACGCCTGCTGGTCGCGGGCCCCGACACCCACGCCCACCTCACCGAGGCCGGCACGTCGGGCCCCTGGGCAGGCATCCGCTTCCGCCCCGGCACCCTCCCCGCGCTGTTGGGAGTGCCCGCGCACGAACTGCGCGATCGGCGCCCCGGCCTGGCGGACCTGTGGCCGACGGCGGAGGTACGCCGAGCGACCGCCCTGGTGAACGCGGCGGCCGACCCGGCGCGCGGCCTGGAGGACCTGGCCCTGAGGAGGACAGCCGAGGTCGCCATCCGGCCCGATCCGGTGCTTCGACAAGTCGTGGCCGCCCTGGACGCGGGCCGCCCGGTCGCGGAGACGGCCGACGAACTAGGCCTTGGCGCGCGCCAGTTGCACCGCCGTTCACTCATCGCATTCGGCTACGGCCCCAAGACCCTGGCCCGCATCCTCCGCCTGCGCCGAGCCCTCGCCCTGGCCCGCACCGGCGCCCCCTTCGCGGAGACGGCCACCCGCACCGGCTACGCCGACCAGGCCCACCTCTCCCGCGACGTACGGGACTTGACGGGCCTGCCGCTGGGTGAGCTACTGGCCGCTCGCGGCTAGCGGCGCGAACAGATCGACCCCGTTGCCGTCCGGGTCGAGGACGGTGGCGTACCGCTGTCCCCACACCGCGTCCCAGGGCTTGAGCTCGCTCCGGCAGCCGCTCGCCACCAACTCCTCGTACAGGGCGTCCACTTCGGTGGGACTGTCGCACCGCAGGGCGAGCGAGGCGCGCCCTCCACCCGAAGGCGGCTCCCACCCGGCGTGGAACGACCGGACGACCTCCTCGGTGTCCAGCAGCAACCGCAGTCCGCCCGGAAGTTCCGCCTCGGCATGCCCCTGCTCCTCGGCCCCGCCGGGAAACGCGAACCCGAGCCGCCGATAGAAGGCGACGGAGGCGCCCATGTCGGAGACGACCAACCCGATGGCATCAAATCGTGCACTCATGAGGTCACCGTAGGCGCGCCCCGGTTCCCCGGTCTTGAAGGAATCGGACACGGCCCGCGCGTGGGTCAGCCGCGCGGCGGTGCCGTGCTCGCGCGTTCCACCAGGCGGGTGGACAGTTCGGTGCGGGTGCTTTCCGGGTGGTGGCCGTCCATGATGCGGAGCAGGAGGTGCAGGGCGGTCGCCGCCATCTCGGACAGGGGCTGGCGGACGGTCGTCAGCGGCGGGGCGAGCCAGCGGGCCTCGGGGAGGTCGTCGAAGCCGATCACGCTCATGTCGTCCGGCACGCACAGGCCCCGTTCGGCCAGGGCCTCGTACACGCCGAGCGCCATCCGGTCCGAGCAGACGAAGACGGCCGTGGGCGGCTCGGGCAGGTCGAGGAGTTCATGGGTACGGCGGCAGGCGGTGGCCTCGTCGGACCCGGCGTGGCGCACGTACTCCGCGCGGTGCCGGACTCCCGCCGCGGCGAGGGCCGAGCGGTAGCCGGCGGCGCGGGCGCCACTGGACAGGGTGTGCCGGTGACCCGCGACGAGGGCGATGCGCTCGTGCCCCAGGGACAGGAGATGCTCGGTCGCCGTGACCCCGCCCTGCCAGTTCGCCGCACCCACCGACACGACGCCGGGCGGGGGTTCGAGCACCGGGTCGATCATGACGAACGGAATGCGGTGCTGCTCCAGCCAGGCGTACTGGGGCATGCCCAGCTCGGCCAGGTTGAACAGGACCCCCGACGATCCGCGGGTCACCAGCTTGTCCAGCCAGCCACGTTCCGGGCGGCCGGAGTGGCCGCGGGCCAGCGCGGCCGACACCACGATCTCCAGGCCCGCGTCGTGCGCCGCCTCCTCCGCGCCGTGCAGGACCGCGCCGGACCCCGAACTCCCCAGCGAGTCCACCACGAGGTCCACCATGCGCGGAGCCCTCGCCCCGTCGAACCGGGGTCTGCGCACATAGCCGAGCCGGTCCAGCGCCTCCGTGACCCGGCGCCGGGTCTCCGGGGCCACGTCCTCGCGCCCGTTGACCACCTTGGACGCGGTCGGCACCGACACCCCCGCCTCGCGGGCCACGACCGCCAGCGTCGGCCCGGCCCCCACGCTCGCCCGTCCCGCACCTCCCGTACGGACCATCGGGACCCCACCTCTCCGGCCCAGCCGAGGGCCACCGTATAGAAAGCGCTTCCTACTGTAGATCCGGTGCAACCCGGCGGGAAGAACCCGCACACGGCCGACGGGCGCGAGGCACCTTCGCACCTCTACTGGTTCGCCTGCCCTCCGGCCACCGCGTCGGCATGGAGAGGCGGGAACCCAACTGTCGCCCTGCGGCCGCGGAGGAGTGTCAGTGGTGCCGTCTAGGGTCACCGCATGACGGACACAGAGCTTGCCGCGTTCGATGCGGCGTGGGAGCGCTTCGAACACTGGTTATCGGTGCGCGCTCCCATCGACCGGGCCGCCCTGCTGCCGCCTGCCACCGCCGAGGAGATCGCGGCCCTCGAAGCGCGACTCGGGTTTCCGCTCCACCCGCATGTGAGAGCACTTCTGCAGCGGCACGACGGCGTCATGCCGGATCCGGAGCCGGCCAGCCACCACGCCGGCGCGTTCCTGCCGCTGGGGCACCGGCTCATCGGAACCGACAGCATCGCGCGGGGGCACGAGTTCCTGGCGGACGAGATGGCGGAGCTCATCGCCAACGGGTACTGGGAGGAGGACACGCTCTACGGCCACGCCCACCAGTGGGTGCCCTTCGCGTATCCCATCGACGGAGGGATCGCCTTCGTCGACCATCGCCCCGGCCCGACCTACGGTCACGTCTACGAGACGGGCCTCGGATCGGGAGCCGTCGAGGCCACCAGGTGGGCGTCCAGCCTGGCCGAACTCTTCGACGGCCTGGCCGCGAGCCTGGACACCGGCGAACGCTACTTGAGGGACTGGCCCACACCTTACGAACTTCCCTCAGGGCATTTCTGCCTGGTCTGGGACAGCCGCACCACCCGCCCGGGAAACAGCGGCACCCGGGACTGGCCTTCACCCCGCCCCCTCGACTCGCCACTGCGGTCGGCTTCGGCCCTCCCCCCGCCTCGTTTGGGCCGTGCGCTGGGCGCGCTCCCTGAACGAAGCCGAATGCCGCGGGTTTCGGGACGGTGAGGCAGGTGGCTGACCGAGGGAAGGGGGAGAGCGTCCTGCGGGGGTGGGAGCGGGGCGTTCCGTAACTGGGCGAGCATGTCCTGCGCTCCTGCGCTCCTGTGCTCCTGCGCCCGGGTATTTCTCACCTCGTCAGGTCTTCCTCCAGGGTGATCCGGTCCGGTGTTTCCAAGTGACCGCACCGAGGCCCGCAACGGCTCAGAACCCCGCCATCGACTTGTCGAGCACTCCTCCCACCGCGCCGTGGAGACTGCATCGCGCGGTGTGTCCGGCTTTGCGGCGGAGGGCGAATCCCGAGAGGAAGGAGAGCGCGAAGAGCCCGGCAAGGACCACGGTCGCGGCCGGGTGGTAGAAGAAGTGGACGAAGCCTGCGATGCCCGTCCAGACCAGGACCGGCAGGAGGGAGCCGAGGAGAACGATCCGGAACGTGACCGGCGCCGCCCCGGCGGGCGGCACCTTTCCGTGCCAGACCTCGATGTGGTTTCTGGTCACGCAGTGTTCAGGACGCATGAAACCGTCAGATCATCGCCGGGCGGTGGTCGAGATACACGGGATTGTCATGGCCACGGCCATCCGGTTCGGGTCCGTTTTCGGGCGACGCCGGTTCTTTCCCGGTGATCTCACGAGGGAATGCGAAGCTTGGTCTCCCGTACGGGGTTGTCGAGGAGGAGCGGGAAACCATGCGTGAGGTGAGCCGGGCCGATGTGGTGCTTTCCGGATACGGTCCGGTCGGGCAGGCCTTCGTCGAGCACCTGGCGCGGCAGGGAGACGGGCTGGCCCGCCGGCACGGCGTACGGGTGAACGTGGCTGTCGTCCGGGCGAGTTCCGCGCAATGCCGGCTCCGCGAGGGCGAGCCCGTGCCGTCCCGCTCGGCGTGGAGTCCGTTGGCCTCGCTGGAGGACACGTTCGACCGGACCGCTGCCCGCGTGTTCGTCCAGGCGATCCCGTCCTCACCCCAACTCCGGCGGCATGCCGCGGAGGAGGCCCTGGTCGCCCTGCGCAGAGGGGTCCATGTCGTCACGGCCACCAAGAGCCACCTGCTCAGCCACTGGCGGGACCTCGACGAAGCGGCCCGTGCGGCCGGCAGCATGATCAGGATCTCCGGGGCGACGGGAGCCGCTCTGCCGGCGGGGGACCTGGCCAGGACCTCGTTGCGCGGTCTGGGCTGCACGACGATTCGGGCCTGCCCGAACGGCACCGCCACGTTCGTCCTCGATCGCCTCGCCGAGGGCGACTCGCTGGGTGAGGCGGTCCGGGAGGCTCAGCGCCGGGGGACCGCGGAAGCGGATCCGTCGTCCGACCTGTCCGGCGAGGATGCCGCCACCAAGGTGCGGCTGCTGGCAGCGCTGGCCTGGGAATGGGACCCGGCGTCCGTACGGGTGCAGGCGGAGCCGGTGGATGAGAACACTCCCCGGGCGGCACTGGACGCGGTCTCCCGAGCGCGCCGCCTGCGGGCCGTGGCAAGCGCGTCCGCGGATGAGCCCCACCTTGTCCGTGTCCGACTGGAGGAGACGGAACCCGGTGATCCCCTGCACGCCCTCGTCGGACCGGAAAAGGCCGTGGTGTTCGGCTGCCCCGACGCCGGCGACGTGATCGTGAGCGGGGGACGCTCGAGCCCCCTGGGCGCCGCGCTCGCCCTGGTGAAGGACACCGTCGAGGTCACGGCTCCCCGCACCGGGTTCCTCTGATACGTGGCACGCGGGGGACCTGGTCTCCGGGGCGGTGGGAACGGGGCAGGGCGGTCGGGGCGGTCAGCCCTCGACGGTCCTGGTCCCGACCCCGGGAGTCCCCTTGTCCCCTCAGTGTCCGTAGCACCGGCAGACGGAGGGATCACGGTCGGCGAGCAGCACGGACAACTTCTCCGCATCCTCGGTCGGACCGTGCCACGCGGCCTTGGTGAGCGGGCGGAAGGCGATCGGTTCCAGCCCGCCTCCACCCGCGCGCCACACCCCGGCGACCTGGCTCTGTCCGCCGGGAGCTTCGCGCGCTCGGTCGGCTCGGTCGCCTCAGTAGACGCTCAGGCCGTACGCCGACAGCCACTCGGACACCGGCTGGTAGTAGGTGGAGCCTCCCGAGCTGCAGTTACCGCTGCCGGCGACGATGACGCCGACAGCCGTGCTGCCCGAGAAAGCCGGACCGCCGGTGTCGCCGGGCTCGGAGCAGATGGTGGACCGGAACAGTCCGTATACGGTTCCCCCGCCGTAGTCGATGGTGACGTTCACGGCCTGGACGGTCCCGCAGCGGTATCCGGTGGTCCGCCCGACGTGGCAGATCGACTGTCCGACGGCGGGATGCGCCGCGTTGGTGATGTCGCGGGCACCGGCGCCGGCGCCCAGCGAGACCTCGCCCGGGTGGGCGACCGCCGTATTGGTGTACCGGATGCTCGCGTAGTCGCTGCCCGGGAAACTCACTCCCGCGGTGACGCCGACGGCGACGGTCAGGGCGGCGTCGGCGTACCAGGTGCGGGCGCCCTGGGCGCACCGGCCCGAAACGAGCGCGTACAGCGTGGAGCCGGAGCGGGCGTTGAAGCCCACGGTGCAGCGGGCGCCGGTGCTGTAGAGGGTGTCGCCGCCGCGCACCGAGACGGCCGCCTGTCGCCCCGCCCGCTCCCCGGCATGGGAGGCTGATCCGACGGCGGCGGACCAGCCGAGGAGCAGTGTCAGTACGACGACGGTCCGGACGACGGTTCGCAGGGGTCTTTCGGAACGCGTGGGACTCACGGCGGCCTCCTATGGCATGTGCCTGCCATTGTGTGCCTCCCGTACTCGGACGGTCAGGCCGAAAGCCGCCAACCACCGGGCGCGTGGACGGGGCCGTCGGCCGTCCACGTGCGCGAGGATCACGGGCTGTGAAGATCGCACCGTTGCCACGGAGACAATCGCGGGAAGCGGCCGCCTCGGAGCACCTCCACCAACTATTGATCCGAAACGCTTTGGGTTCGCACTCGTTGACGGTGCGTGAGTGATCTGGTGGAGGATGCGCGGACCAGCCCGGCCGCTCAGCGCGGAGCCTCCCCGCGTACCTCTCGAAGTAGCGGCGTTGCAGCCCTGGTGATCGATATCCTTCGACGGCCAGGAACCCCAGGCCGGCCGGTAAGTGTGTGCGCCTGAAGCAGACACTCGAACATGCCTTCCCGTAGATGGAAGAAGGCGTTCGGATCATCCTGCTCCGGTAGGCCCACAAGGAGCGGGCCGCCCCTGCGGATACCGATCACCGGTTCACCGCACTCGCGCACAGGGACGACCGCTACCCGTGGATCCGGCACCAAGATGATCCTGCCCATCCGGCGATGGTCCTGCGTCTACGCCGTGGCACGGTCCTGCGTCGGTACGGGCAGGAACGCGGTCCAGGTCTCCGGGCTTCCGTACCTGTTCGATGTGCACCTCTGTTCCGCCCGGGGAACGCTGTGTGTGGCCCGCCGCCTCGCGGAAGGTGGCGAGCAGGGCGCCCACCGTCTTCATCGCGGAGGCGTTCCTGCGGTGAGTGCGGAGCGGCCCGTCCACGCGGGTGTCCACTTCCACAAGGGCTGTTGCGGCGGGCCCGTGCCTGACGGGCGATGACGGTCACGGGAGGACGCCCACGCTCCCGTCCTTGTCCACGCCCCCGCCCGGCACCGGGCGGGCGAGGTCGGGGTCGCCGAACTCGGTGCGCAGGGCCCGGAAGGCGGTCACCTTCTCCTCGCCGAAGCGGCGGACGTGGACGGCGTACGCGTCGGGGGAGAGGAACACCGACGGTCTGGACTTGCTGTGGAACTTGTCCGCGTACATCACCAGCCGCTCCTCCTGCGTCGCCGCCGTGTAGTCGGCGGGAGGCAGGGGGAGGCCCAGGCGCGCGATGTCGTGCCGGGTGATCCCGACTCCGGTGTGGTGGGAGCAGAACCGGCACAGGGCCTCGGGAAAGCCCTCCTCTTCGAGGATCTCCTGACCGAGCAGTCCGTGCCGGACGTAGCTCTTGTGGTCCAGCCGGCCGTCGTCCCCGTAGAGGCGGTAGACGCCGATGTCGTGGAGGAGACAGCCGGCGCGGACCAGGTCGGCGTCGAGGTGGGCGAGGTGCGGCGCGGAAAGGAGCTGCCCGGCGATGCTCCAGACGATCTCGCAGTGGGTGTGGACGAGCGCGAACGCCTCGGCGGTGGGCGCGTGCTTCTCGTGCAGCGCGCGGATCTCCTCGGGGCCTGGAATCCTCATCCCGGAATCCTGAACAATTACCGTTTCGTTCACTTGGTCTGGCACTCCTTCACGTCGAGCGGCTTGGTGTCGCCGGCCGTTCTGCTGCACAGGACCTCCGCCTCCGAGACGCCGGCCGGGGTTCTGCGGACCCGCTTGACGAGGATGCCGTGGCCGTGCCGTTCGCCGTACAGGGGCGCGTTGGTGAAGTCGATCGTCCCGGTGGCCATCCTGTCGAGCCTGACGCTCCTGAGGTTGACCCAGGTCGCCGCGCGGCTCTGGGGCGCGTCCTCGCGGCTGGCCGCCCAGTACAGCGCACGCGCGGCGTCGTGGGAGAGGGCCGTCTGGCCGCTGGCGAAGTCGGGGGTGGTGTACGGGAGCCGGTCCTGCTCGATCCAGGTGAGGTGACGGGCGGCGTCCTCGTAGAAGGCGGTGGCGGGTGCGGCGTCCTCCAGCTCGGCCAGGGCCGCGTGGTACAGCGTGATCTGCGGGGCCACACCGTCGCTGCCGCCCGTACCGGAGAACCTGGCCTTGCTCAGGTCGTCGCCCGTGAGGATGGAGATCTCCTTGTTCGCGCAGCCCGGCTGGGTGCTCAGCTGGGTCATCAGCGGTCCGACGTCCTCGACCCGTCCGGCGAAGTAGATCACCGAGGGGACGTTCTCCCCCTGGCATATGCGCTCCGCGTGCAGCCGCAGCTCGGGGTCGCCGTTCACCACCCGGTACTCCTGTGTGGGCAGCATCCGGAAGCTTTCCCGCTTCAGCATCTCCCCGCCGTAGGCGGCCTGCTCGCTGGTGTAACGGTCCTGCGAGCCCTTGAGGTCGCGGGCCAGCACCAGGGCGTGCGTGGCCCTGCCGGGGGTGCGCAGCTGCCGGGCGACGTGACCGAGGGCCTCTGCCTGGTGCTCGTCGGGAGCCGCGAGACTGAACCAGTTGGAGAACTCCTTCGGCAGGTAGCTCGCCGAGTTGGTGCCGGAGACGACGGGCACTTCCGCCTTGTGGAGCCGGTCCGTGACACCGGGGCTGCTCTGCAGGTCACGGCCGAAGCCGACGACGCCGACGAAGGTCGGGTCGCGCTCGGCGTACGCGGCGATCGCCTCGGCGGTCTCCCTCTGGTGTCCCATGTCCGCGCCGCCGTTGGCGAGCAGCACCCGCATCTTCACCGTGTGGTTCTCGTTGACGACGCGCTGGGCGAGGTACACGCCGGTCAGCTCCTCGACGCCCTTGACCGGTGAGGGGTTCAGCTTGGAGGAGCTCAGCGGTCCCGCGTACACCACCGTGACGTGGGTGCCGGAGTGGTTGCGCAGCACCCTGGCGTTCTCGTCGTGGATCCGGTTCTCCAGGTCGCGCAGTCTTTCGCCCTGCCTGCCGGCCTCCTCGTCGTCCGCGTCCCGGAGGTACGCGCCGAACCGGACGTCCCCGGTGGCTATCCCGACGCACTCCGTGCCGTCGCCGGGCGCGGCATGCCGTTCGGTGTCGCGGTTGGCGGTCAGCAGGCCCGCCGAGCAGTACGTCCGGTGCAGTTCGTAGGAGTGGACACCGCCCGCGGTGCAGGCGAGGACGAGGGCGAGGGCGAGGCTGTACGCCGACCACACCACGCGGACCAGGGGCAGCCGGTGCCCGGCCCTGACACAGCGCCAGTCCGTCTCCCGCAGCTGCACCAACTCCTCGCGGGGCAGCGGAATCCTGAGCACCCAGGGCAGGGCGTTCGTCCTGCTCGGCGACTGGTCGGCCCGGAGGTTGCCGGCCCATTCGTCGTACCAGTTCCGCAGCCGTTGCTGGAGCCGCGAGGGCTGGTACCGGGACGGTGACGGGGAGGCCTGTGGACTTCCGTCCGCGCCGCGGTCGAGCAGTGGCGCGTCGTCCGTCGCCACGCCCGCCACGATCAGCAGCGGGTCGAGTTCACTGCGTCGGCTGCGGACGTCGCTGACCGCCTTGATCAGTTCGATGCCGCCGTTCTCCCGTCCCGTCCGGCGCAGGAACAGCACCGGCGGACGCGTCCGCTTGAACCCCCGCAGGTCCCAGCTGCCGCGCCGGTGGTTGTTCCGCAGGTCCTCGAGGAGCGCCAGTACATGCAGCTGGAGGGGGAACGGGCCGCCCTCCCGCATGGCCTCGGTCACGTCGTAGGCGCGGGCCGCGATGGCCCTCCAGGAGTGGACGGGCCGCAGCAGCCGCACGCTGGTCGACTGGTGGCGGGCGGCGGACTGGAGGAACGTCGTGGTCAGGAACCACCGGCTCTCCCTGCGCAGCCACAGGAAGAGAGGGGCGCGGCCGGGGACGTGGTTCAGGACGGCGAGCAGGACCATCAGTCCGATGCCCGCCAGGACGGCGATGTACCACTCGGGGCGGGTGAGCAGCGAGGTGAAGGCGCCCAGGACGCCCATGGGGAGGAACTGCTGCACGTCGGTGAGCAGTATCTGCCGGCGCGGGGGTCTGCGGGGGCGCCAGTGCTGCCGGGCCAGGAGGCGCAGCAGCTGGGTCCGGGCCTGCTCCCGCTGGGTGTTCCCCTCCGGAGTGCCGGCGGGGGCGGTCGGCCAGTGCTCGCGCATCTCCGGATCGTCGGTGGCCTCCTGGAGGGCACGGACGAGGCCGAGGCGGGGGAAGGAGTAGGGCCGGTAGGCGGCGGACCGGTCGCCCCACTTCCTGGAGTCGCCGAGATCGCGCACAAGCTGTGCGGCCCGCGCCGTGGGGCTGTGGTCCCCCGGTTGCGGCCCGGTCGAGGCGACGGCCAGGCGCGTGCCGTGCTGCTGCTGCCCTTCGCGCAGCTCGTCGACGAGTTCGGTGACCCGGTCGTCGTCGGCGGGATCCTCGGCGTGCAGCACGATCACCGGCATCGGAGGATCGCTCGCCCGGAAGTCCTGGATCAGGGACTCCAGTTGGCGTTGGACGTCGATTCCCGCCTCGGTCGACATGCCCGGGTGGCCACCCGGACAGTCCTGAGGGAAACTCTGATCACGGCCGTGCACGGACACCCCCCGGTGGTCGTAAGACACATGTGTCACAAGCGCTCGGTGAGGATAACGCTTGCCCCTGACAACTGCTCCTGGTGGGACGGCGGACAGTCGGCGGCGGCGAGGCCCGGGGCGGGCGCGGGACAGCGGGCGGGGTGGGGGAACAGGGCCCCGGGAAGGCCGGCCGGTGCGCGTTCGCTACACCGGCCGCCGTAGCGTCGCGGCGATCGCCGAGACCGTCTTCGGACCCACCCGGCAGCATCCACCGATCAGCCGGGCCCCGGACTCCCGCCACCCCGTGACCTGCTCGGCGGTGAACGTGGCGCGGCCCCTCCATGCCCGCGCCCTCGCGTCCCATGCCTCGCCGCTGTTGGGGTAGACCACGACGGGTCTGCCGGTGACGCGGGCCGCGAGGGCGACCGCGTGGTCGGCGTCCTCGGGGGTGCAGCAGTTCACGCCGACCGCGACGACCTCGTCCACGTCGGCGGCGAGCGCGAAGGCGTCGGACAGGGGCTGGCCCGCGCGGGTGCGGTCGCCCTTCGCCGAGTACGACAGCCAGGCCGGGATGCCGAGGCCGGGCAGGATGCGGAGGAGGGCCTCGGCCTCGTCGGTGTCCGGGATGGTCTCCAGGGCGAGGACGTCGGGCTCCGCGGCGGCCAGGGCCTCCATGCGGGGGCGGTGGAAGCGCTCCAGCTCGGCCACGCTCAGGCCGTACCGGCCCCGGTACTCGGAGCCGTCGGCGAGCATCGCGCCGTACGGGCCGACGGAGGCCGCCACCCACAGGGGGCGGGACACCCGTGCCCGCCGGGCCGCCTCGCGGGCCGACCCGACGCTCAGGGCGAGGAGGGCGGTGGCCCGGCCGTGGTCGATGCCGCGCCGCGCGAAGCCTTCGAACGTGGCCTGGTAGCTGGCGGTGATCGCCACGTCCGCTCCCGCCTCGAAGTAGGCGAGGTGCGCCTCGGTGATCGCCTCGGGGGCCTCGGCGAGCAGGCGCGCCGACCACAGTTCGTCGCTCAGGTCGTGGCCCGCTGCCGCCAGCTGGTTGGACATGCCGCCGTCGAGAACGACCGTGCCGGCGGCGAGGAGGTCGGCCGGGGCGGGGGCGGGGGCGGTGTGCATACCGTCGACGGTAGTCGAGCCGTGAGCCGTGAGCCGTGAACCGTGAACCGTGAACCGGGCGCGGGCGCGGGCGAGCGTCTGACACGGCTCCTCGGCACGGGGCCTGGTCGGACGCCGGGGGATTCCGAAAATCCGAACGCGATCCCTCAGCGCCCCCGGCGGGCGTTGAGCCGGGCGGCCTGGCGGGTCAGGTGGTCGCGTTCGGCGAGGTTGGACGCCTTCCGGGCCGCCTCGGCGTACAGGCGTGCCGCCGTCGCCAGGTCGCCGTCGCGCTCGTGGAGGTACGCCGCCACCGCGGCGTGGCGGGGCAGTGAGCCGTCCAGCGCAGCGAGCGCCGCCAGGCCGGCGCGCGGTCCGTCGGCCTCGCCGACGGCCACCGCGCGGTTGAGCCGGACGACCGGGCTGTCGGTCAGGCGCGTGAGCTCGTCGTACCACTCGACGATCTGCCCCCAGTCGGTCTCCCCGGCGGTGGGCGCGTCGGCGTGGAGTGCCGCGATGGCGGCCTGGGCCTGGAACTCGCCCAGCCGGTCGCGGGCGAGGGCCGCCTGAAGGATCCCGACACCCTCGGCGATCGTCGCGGTGTCCCACCGGCCGCGGTCCTGCTCGGCGAGCGGCACCAGGCTGCCGTCGGGCGCGGTCCGGGCGGCGCGCCGGGCGTGGTGGAGCAGCATGAGGGCGAGCAGCCCCGCCACCTCGGGGTGGTCGATCGCGGCCGCGAGCTGCCGGGTGAGCCGGACGGCCTCGGCGGCGAGGTCGACGTCGCCGGAGTAGCCCTCGTTGAAGACCAGGTAGAGGACGCGCAGCACGGTGGCGACGTCGCCGGGCCGCTCGAACCGCACGCCGGCGACGGTGCGCTTGGCCCGGCTGATCCGCTGCGCCATGGTCGCCTCGGGCACCAGGTAGGCCCGGGCGATCTGGCGGGTGGTGAGCCCGCCGACGGCGCGCAGCGTGAGCGCGACCGCGGACGACGGCGTCAGCGACGGGTGGGCGCACAGGAAGTGGAGCTGGAGCGTGTCGTCCACCGCGGGCGCGGGTCCGGGGGCCGGCTCCTCGTCGACGCGGTCCTCCCGCCGGCGGCGGGCGGTGTCCGCGCGGGCCGCGTCGAGGAACCGGCGCCAGGCCACGGTGACCAGCCAGCCCTTGGCGTCCCGCGGTGGGTCGGCCGGCCAGACGCGGACCGCCTCGACCAGTGCGTCCTGGACGGCGTCCTCGGCCGCCGCGAAGTCGGCTCCGCGGCGGACGAGGATCGCGAGCACGCTCGGCGTGAGGCTCCGGAGGAGGAACTCGTTCACCTCGGAGGTCATTCCCTCATCACTTCTGTCGTCGTTTCCGTCGTCATTCCGTGATGGTGGGCGGCGCGGCCAGGAACGGGCGCACCTCGAGCCACTCGTGGATCGGCTTCCCGCCCGCCCCGGGGGCGGCCGACAGTTCCCCGGCCAGCTCGACGGCGCGCTCGTAGCTGTCGACGTCGATCACCATCCAGCCGG
The DNA here is from genome assembly GCF_042717095.1 of Streptomyces sp. NPDC058632. Classification (NCBI taxonomy): domain Bacteria; kingdom Bacillati; phylum Actinomycetota; class Actinomycetes; order Kitasatosporales; family Streptomycetaceae; genus Streptomyces; species Streptomyces sp. NPDC058632. The sequence goes on from NZ_JBHXQZ010000006.1 coordinate 73,733, forward strand.
CGATGAGGTCCTTGGTCTCGGCGAACGGGCCGTCGGTGACCGGCGGGCGGCCCTCGCCGTCGTACCGGACGAACGTCCCCTCGGGGGCGAGCGCCTGACCGTCGACGAACTCACCGGTCCCCTCGAGCCGGGCGGCGAAGTCGTTCATGTACTGGATGTGGGCCGAGATCTCCTCCGGCGTCCACTGGTCCATGGGCACGTCGTTGACCGCAGCCGGGGCGCCGCGGTAGTGCTTCAGCAGCAGGTACTTGGTCATGGTGCTTCTCCTCGGTGCTGTGCGACCCATTCTGGTCGCGTTCACTGCGGGGACGGAGCCGGCCACGGGTTCTCGACATCGGCACCCGAAAACTTTTCGCCTCAGCGGACGTACCGCTTCGGCCCGCCCGAACCGTTGACCCACCCATGACAAGCGCTTACCTTTTCGACGTTCGCTGTTCGTCATGTCAGATGACTTTCGGTATGCCGAACAGAAGGAACGAGCCGAACAGCCCGCGCACGGACCACCTCCCCTCCCCGAGAGGCAGACCGCATGAGCCGCGCCGACGACCTGCCCCACCCCCACCTCCCCGAGGCGTCATCCGCTCCGTCCCCGACGCCCGCCCGCAGACTGTTGCTGAAGAGCGCCCTCGCCGCAGGCGCCCTGGCCGCCACCACCCCCGCGGTGGCCCACGCGGCCGTCCCCTCCACCCCCGCCGGCAGACCGAAGGCGGCGGTCGCCTACGTGAACCCCCTCGTCCGCAACCGCGCCGACCCGCACATCACCCGCCACACCGACGGCTACTACTACTTCACCGCCACCGCCCCCGAGTACGACCGGATCATCCTGCGCCGCTCCCGCACGCTGGCCGGGCTCGGAAGTGCCGCCGAGTCCGTGATCTGGCGGGCGCACCCCACCGGTGACATGGGCGCCCACATCTGGGCGCCGGAGATGCACCGGGTAGCCGGCAAGTGGTACATCTACTTCGCCGCCGCGCCCGCCGAGGACGTGTGGGCCATCCGCATCTGGGTGCTGGAGAACGCACACCCCAACCCCTTCCGGGGCACCTGGGTCGAGAAGGGGCGGATCAGGACCGCGTGGGAGACCTTCTCCCTGGACGCCACCACCTTCACCCACCGCGGCACCCGCTACCTCTCCTGGGCCCAGCACGAGCCCGGCATGGACAACAACACCGCCGTCTGGCTCTCCGAGATGTCCGACCCGTGGACCCTGACGGGACCCCAAGTGCGGCTGTCCACACCGGAGTACGCCTGGGAGCGCATCGGCTACAAGGTCAACGAGGGGCCGTACGTGATCCAGCGCAACGGCCGGGTCTTCATGACGTACTCGGCCAGCGCCACCGACGCCAACTACTGCATGGGCCTGCTCACCGCCCCCGGCGACAGCGACCTCATGGACGCCGCGAGCTGGTCCAAGTCGCCCGTCCCCGTCTTCACCGGCAACGACACGACCCGGCAGTACGGTCCCGGGCACAGCTGCTTCACCGTCGCCGAGGACGGCCGCACCGACGTCCTCGTCTACCACGCCCGGCAGTACAAGGAGATCAACGGGGACCCGCTCAACGACCCGAACCGCCACACCCGCGTCCAGCCCCTCGGCTGGAAGCCGGACGGCACCCCCGACTTCGGCATCCCCGTGGCCGACGGAGCCGGAACGACCCGTGGCACGGGGGTGTGACATGAGACGCCTGTACGCGGTGGTGCTCACCTTCTGCCTCGCCCTCGCCGGAGCCCTCGTCACCGCCGGGCCCGCCCAGGCCGCACCGCAGACGATCGGCAACGGCGTCCAGTTCACCGACGTCACCGGAAACCCCGTGCACGCGCACGGCGGCGGGATCATCAAGGTCGGCGCGTACTACTACTGGTTCGGCGAGCACCGCAACGACGACAACACCTTCCGGTACGTCGACGCCTACCGCTCCACCGACCTGAAGAACTGGGAGTTCCGCAACCACGTCCTCACCGAGGCCCGCGACCCGGAGCTCGCCACCGCCAACATCGAGCGGCCCAAGGTCATGTACAACGCGGCCACCGGGAAGTTCGTGATGTGGATGCACAAGGAGAACGGCTCCGACTACAGCGAGGCCCGCGCCGCCGTCGCCGTCTCCGACACCGTGGACGGCGACTACGAGTGGCGGGGCAGCTTCCGCCCGCTGGGGCAGCACATGTCCCGCGACATCACCGTCTTCACCGACACCGACGGCACCGGCTACATGATCTCGGCCGCCCGCGAGAACTACGACCTGCACATCTACCGGCTCACCGCCGACCACACCGGCATCGCGGGCCTGGTCGCCAACCCGTGGCCCGGCGGCCACCGCGAGGCGCCGGCCCTGTTCAAGCGGGGCGGCGTGTACTTCATGCTGACGTCCGGCGCCACCGGCTGGAACCCCAACCAGCAGCAGTACGCCACCGCCACCAGCCTCGCCGGCCCCTGGTCGGCGATGCGCGACGTGGGGGACGCGACCGCCCACGGATCGCAGACCGCGTTCGTCCTGCCGGTACAGGGATCCTCGGGCACGTCCTACCTGTACCTCGGGGACCGCTGGGGCAACTCCTTCGGCGGCAGGGTCAACGACTCCCGGTACGTCTGGCTGCCGCTGACCTTCCCGTCCTCCACCTCGATGTCCCTGTCCTGGTCGCCCGAGATCACCGTCGACACCGCGGCCGGGACGGTCGGCGGGACCTCCGCCACGTACAACACGCTCATCGCCCGGCACAGCGGGAAGTGCGCCGACGTGACGAGCCAGTCGCTGTGGCAGGGCGCCCAGGTCAAGCAGTACGACTGCAACGGCGGCGGCAACCAACGGTTCTGGTTCAGGCCGGTCGGCAACGGCTACCACCAACTCGTCGTGCGCAACAGCTCGTTGTGCCTCCAGGAGAACGCGAGCACCGTCACGCAGGAGAACTGCTCCGCCTCCGCCGCGGCCACCGCCCAGCAGTGGTCGGTCTCCACCACCGGCTCCTACGTGACCCTCACGTCCCGCGCGACCGGCGAGTGCCTCGACGTGTCCGGCGGTGCGACCGCCAACTCGGCCGCCCTCATCACGTACACCTGCAACGGAGGGAGCAACCAGCAGTGGACACGCGGGACATGAGGACGCGTCGGAGAGGGCCGGCGAGGGCTTTCGTCGCGGGCGCGATGGCGGCCGCGACGGTCGTCGGCGGGCTCGGGCTGTCGTCCGTCCCGGCCGCCGCCCGGACGCGGGACCACCGGCCGGCCCCCGGTATCGAGAACTGCGCCGCCACCGCCTGCCACTTCGACCTCCCGCCCGGCACCTACGACGTACACGTCCGTCTCGGCGGGCAGACCGCCTCCCGCACCGCCATCGGCGGCGAGACCCGGCGCACGCTCCTCGCGGAGACCCCCGCCGGGGCCGGGCAGCGGGTCGGCCGCAGTTTCACCGTCGACGTCCGCACGCCCGAGGGAGAGCCCACCGGGCCCGACGGCAGCCCCGGGCTCGACCTCACGATCGGCGGCGCCGCACCCGCGCTCGCGGACATCCGGGTCACCCCGGCCGCCGACCGGCGCACCCGGCAGATCCTCCTCGTGGGCGACTCCACGGCCTGCGACCAGCCCGGCGACCCGTACTCCGGCTGGGGCCAGCAACTGCCCCAGTACCTGCGCAAGGGCGTCTCGGTCGCCAACCACGCGGACTCCGGCGAGAGTACGGTCAGCTATCTGGGGAACCCGCACCTGTGGGACACCGTCCGGTCGTCGATCCGGCCCGGTGACCTCGTCCTCATCCAGCTCGCCCACAACGACAAGACCACCGACGAGGCGGCCTACCGGGCCAACCTCGAGACCATGGTGGCGGGCGTGCGGGCCGAGGGCGGCGAACCGGTCCTCGTGACGCCCGTCGTGCGGCGCTGGTTCAACGCCGACGGAACCCTGAACAACGACACCGCCCTCCTGGTCAACGGGCTCGGTGTCGACCACCCGGCGGTCGTCCGCTCCGTCGCCGCGGACGCCGGCGTCCCGCTGATCGACCTCACCGCCAGGACCAAGGCGCTGGTGGAATCCCTCGGTGTGGAGGGCTCCAAGGCGCTCTACCTCTACGACGAGAAGCGCGACAACACCCACACCTCCACTCACGGCGCCGCACAGTTCGCGGCCCTGGTCCGCGACGCACTCGTCCTCGGGCGTCTGGTGCCCGAGGACCGGGTCAGGAGGGGATGAAGCCCCTGGGACGTTCCGACCGGAACCGGAGCGTCCCAGGTCCCCCTCGCACACTTCGGCTGGCGCCGAAGCGTTCCGCGGCTGGCGTGCCGGCATGAGTGAGAGCGCACGGAACGCCGTCACCGGGTTCGCCGGACCGCACCATGCCGACGAGCCCCTGCTGCTGCCCAACGCCTGGGACCACGCCTCCGCCGCGGCCCTCGCCGCACAGGGGTTCCGGGCGGTGGGCACCACCGGCCTGGCCGTCGCAGCGGGCGCCGGGCTGCCCGACGGGGCGGCGACGACGCGTGAGCAGACGCTGCTGCTCGCCCTCACCCTCGGCTCGGGGCCGTACCGGCTGTCCGTGGACGCGGAGGACGGATCCAGTGACGACCCGGACGAAGTCGCCTCGTCCGCTGGCGAGTTGTATGCCGTCGGTGCTGTCGGGATCAACCTGGAGGACGGGCTCGGGCCCGTCGGCCGGCACGCCGCGAAGATCGCCGCGGTGCGGGCGGCGGTCCCCGCACTCTTCGTCGACGCCCGCACCGACACCTACTGGGCCGCCGGTCCCGACGCCGACGGCGGCAGCAGGCGGGAGGACACCTTCCGCAGGCTCGACGCCTACCAGCAGGCCGGCGCCCATGGTGTGTTCGTGCCCGGTCTCACCGGCCCCCGTGAGATCGCCGGTCCGGTGCGCCGGTTCGACGTGCCGCTCACCGTCCTCTACCCGCCCACCGGCCCCTCCGTTCCGCAACCCGCCGGCCTCGGCGTGCGCCGGATCAGTCTCGGGTCCCTGCTGTACCGGCGGGCGCTGGGTGCCGCGGTGGAGGCCGCGACCGACATCCGGGAGGGGCGCGCGCCCACCGGCACCGCACCCGCCTACGCGGAGATCCAGGCGCTGAGCAGGGACTCCGTACGGGGCACGGCCGACGCCACTGCGTCCCTTGGGCGACCCTGGTACGGTTGACGCTTTCGCGGGTATCAGAACCTTTGTACTCATCTCCGGCGAGGGACAGAGGGACCGAGGAACCATGGGCATGGACATCCCCGGCGACAAACGGCTGGCGGCAGCGGTCGTGAGGGACGACGAGGGACGCGTACTCCTGGTGCGCCGCAGCGAGCACGAGAGATTCCTGCCCCGGGTGTGGGGTGTCCCGTGCGGCAAGCTCGAACCGGGTGAGAGTGCCCCGGACGGCGCGTTGCGCGAGCTCAAGGAGGAGACCGGCCTGCTCGGCGAGATCGTGCGCAAGGTCGGTGACTCGTCCTTCCTGAGCGAGTACGCCGGGCACGAGGTCAAGAACCGGCAGGAGAACTTCCTGGTGCGCCCGCTGTCCGGGGACGTCACGCTGCCCCGTCCCGACCAGGACCACGTCTGGCTCCGCCCGGGGGAGCTGACCTGCGTCGACATCGACGACTACAACCTGGACATCGTCCGGCAGGCGTTCACGGACTCCTGAGCAGGTCCGCCAGAAAGCCCAGTGACTCGAGATAGGCCGGCACGTCCATCGGCACCTTCGGCACCCTCGGCACCGCCCCCGCGTGCGGGCCGCCCGGGGTGAACACATCGGTGTGGCGCCGCCGTTGACCGCCCGTCTCCAGGAACAGGGTCACCGTCGGCCCCTCCGTGTCGCACCAGGCGCGGTGCAGGGTGTGCGCCGGCAGGGCGTACGTGCTGCCCGCCGCGTACCGGCCCAGATGCGTCAGCCGCAGCCGCGCCGGACCCGCCGGTTCCAGCAGCCAGTCTGCCGATCCCTCGGCCAGCGACTCCTCGAAGCGGGCGGCCTCGAGCCCGCCGCCCCGCCTCTCGTCCCGCATCCCGGTCCGCGTTCCGGCCCGCCCCGCATCCCGCCCCTCGGGCACTTCTTCGTACAACTCCGTCCACAGCCTGCCCCGTACGACGTGCGAGGCCAGCGCCGAGCGGTGGTTGTGGATGTCCTCCCGGCCCGTGCCGCCCGCGCCCGCGTGCCACACATGGGCGCGCAGCATGTGCTGAGGACCGGCGTCGACCAGCAGCAGTTTGTCGAAACCGAGGACGTGCCGGTACGACAGCCGGGCAGCCGCCTCGGGGTCACCCTCACCGCAGGCGAGTTCGGCGACCAGCTCCAAGAGCCTGTCCGGCGGGCCGAGCTCGTCGACGACCGCGTACGCCGCGGCCACATGGTCCCGCCCGGGCGAGGTACCGTCCAGCGACGCGGACAGTAACCGCCGTGCCGCCAGGACCTGCCGACCACCCATGCGCACTCCGTTCCTCCCGGCTCCCGCCCGCTGACGCGCGGCCCGTACCGCGCACGCGTCAGCGGGCCGCAGCCGCCTCGTCCGGCCGATAGGTCCACACCGCGTGGGCACGCAGTGCCGACACACCTTGATACGTCATCCACATCGGGCGCCGCAGCTCCGTGTTCTCGCTCTGCGCCCAGGTCCAGATGCCGTCCTGCTGCCCGGCGCGTACGCGGGCGGCCGCGCCGTCCAGCAGCTCCCGCCAGGTCTCCTCCAGGCCGTCCTGCCGGGCCACCTCCAGCGAGCCCCGGCACAGCAGGGCGCGCACGATCCAGGACGCGGTGAAGTGCCGTACGTTCAGCACCTCGTGGCGCGCCGGGTCGTCGGGGCGGGGACGACGCACCTCGTCGCGGCCGTTCTCCAGGTCCCGGCAGTCGTGGTGCGCCGCGTCGGGGCAGGACAGCAACCAGCGCACGCCGTCCTCCCGGGCGGCCCGCACCGCCGGGCTCTCGCCCAGGACGCGTGCCGCACGGTCGAGCGCGAGCACCGCCTGCGCGGTGTGCACCGGTGACGGGTGCTCGGGGGGCTGGTTGAGCCGGTAGCCCCAGCAGCGCAGATGGTCCCGGTGAGGATCGCTCACCGCCCCGTCGACGAGCGCCTCCCGCAGGACCGGCAGCGCGCCGCAGTCGGGCGCGGCGCGCAGCAGCCCCCGCAGCACCGTCGTCAACACGTGGGTCGACTCGCGTCCCGCGGGGTCGGCCTCATGGGTGAAGGCCGCCGTACAGAGATCCACTTCGCGCGCCAGCCGTCCGTCCCGGGACGCCCCCGCGCGGGCCAGCGCGCCCAGCACCAGCGCGGTCACCTCGGGACGCGCCCGCGCTCCCTGCGACCGGGCCGACCAACCGCCGTCCGGCAACCGCAACCGCCACAGCGTGTCCGCGAGTTCGCCCGTGAAGAGGCGGCCGTCGGTCGTCCCCAGGTCCAGCATGGTCTGCAGCCCGTACGCCGTCCCGACCGAGGTGGGGCGGGACGGAGTGCTCTCGCCCAGCGAGTGCGCCCAGCCGACGAGCCGCCCGCGCTCCGGATCGTCGACGACCGACACCTCGCCGACGAGCGTGTCGCAGGTGGCCGCGAACAGCTGCGGAAGCGGGCCGGGACCCTGGCTGCCGGTCGGTGCCGTGGTACCGGTACCGGGACGCGGCAGCGGTCGCGGTGCCGTCGCTGCCGCGCGGGCCCGCAGCAGTGCCGCCGCGAGCCACGCGGCGAGCGCGGTGCCGAGGCCGCTCACCGAGGCGATCAGGTACTTCGCGGCCTCTCCGTCGACGGAGTCGGGCAGGACCTCGAACAGGAACTGGAACACGGCGTATCCGGCCGCCGCGCATCCGAAGCCGCCCAGCCAGCCCACGAACCGGGTCGGCCGGGACGTCCCGTCGTCCGGGCCGGACGGGGCGGGGCCGTCCGGGGGAGTGGGCCGCAACGAACCGCGGCCGAGCTGCTGGTGGGACAAGGCGTGTTTCATCCCCCTCCCGTTGGGCGGCATATGACGTCCGCGTTCGCTCCATCTTAGGAAAACGGTTCCGTCTCAACGTCCGTACCGCTGTTTTCGCCCTCTCACACCCGGCACGGCCGCCCGATGCGTGACGACCGTGCGTGACGGAGGTGTGCGGCAGGGTACTTGCGGCGCCGGACGGACAGCTCCGGCGCGGACCACCACGTCCCTGGTGTGCGACCTGCGGTGTTCGCCCCGCGACCCAGAGCTACGGGGCGGGCGGGTGCGGCGAGCCGCCGTGCGCGGGGCATGTGCAGCTCACTCCCACGTCGTACGGCGTTCACGCGGGGCCTCGATCCTCCACACGCGGCGTGGTCACGCCGCGAAAGACAGCCGCCCCCACCGGTGGCATCCAGGAGGCACTCATATGGGACACGGGCACACGCACGGCCACGGGCACGCACACGGGCCGCACCATCACCACGGAGACGACCACCAGCACGAGGCGACGGCGCCGCTGCCCGCCGCCTTCGACACCTCCGTGCCCGACGAGGCCCTCTCCCCGGAGCAGAAGTCGCGCCGTACCCTCCTGCGCCGGGCCGGGCTGCTCGGTGCCGGGCTCGCGGCCGGCAGCGTGCTGTCCACGAACACCGCGGCCGCCGCCCCCGCCCAGGCCGGCGCACACGGCAGTGGCCGGGGCAAGGGCAAGGGCTTCCTGTGGCTGGCCGGCGACCACCACATCCACACCCAGTACAGCAGCGACGGCAAGTACCGGGTCGTCGACCAGGTCCGCCAGGGCGCCAAGCACGGCATGGACTGGCTGGTCATCACCGACCACGGCAGCGTCACGCACGCCAAGATCGGCGTCGAGAAGGTCAACCCCGACATCAAGGAGGCCCGCGCCGCACACGAGGACACGCTGGTCTTCCAGGGCCTGGAGTGGAACATCCCGGCCGCCGAGCACGGCACCGTCTTCGTCCACCCGGGCCGCAACGAGGTCTCCGTCCTCAAGCAGTTCGAGAACGACTACGACGGCAGCGTGAACGGCACGTCCAACTCCACCCCCGCCAACGAGGCCCTCGCCATCGCGGGTCTGGAGTTCCTCGCCGAGCAGGTGAAGCGGCGCAAGGTGCAGGACGCCCTGATGCTCGCCAACCACCCGGCGCGCAAGGGCATCGACTCCCCGCACGAGATCCGTGCCTGGCGCGACGCCACGTCGGCGAAGCACCAGATCGCCGTCGGCTTCGAGGGCGCCCCCGGCCACCAGGCGGCCGGCCTGCCCAAGCCCCTCGGCATGGGCCGCGCCCGCGGCATCTACGACGGCAGCCCCGGCGCCAACTCCTTCGCCGGCTACCCGCTGGAGAGCTACCGCACCTGGGGCGGTTTCGACTGGATGACCGCCACCGTCGGCGGCCTGTGGGACAGCCTCCTCGCCGAGGGCCGCCCCTGGTGGATCACCGCCAACTCCGACTCCCACCAGGTCTACGCCGACACCGGCGCCCGCGGCACGGGTGGCGACTTCGCCACCGACGGCCGCTACCCGGACCCCGTCTACGGCGGACAGATCGACGTCACCGAGGGCGACTTCTGGCCCGGCCAGTACAGCCGCACCCACGTCGGCGCCGACGGCTTCTCCTACGCCGCCGTCATGGACGGCATCCGCGCCGGCCGCATCTGGGTCGACCACGGCCAGCTCATCAGCGGCCTCGACGTCCGGGTCTCCGGCGGGAGCCGCTGGGCCACCCTCGGCGGCGCGCTGCACGTGCGCAAGGGCACCAAGGTCACGCTGACCGCCGACGTGACGCTCGCGGGCGGCACCAACTGGGCGGGCTTCATACCGAAGCTGGCCCGCGTGGACGTCATCCAGGGCGACGTCACCGGCCCCGTCGCCGACAAGGACACCTTCACCGCGCCCACCGCGAAGGTCACCCGCTCGTACGACATCGACAAGACGGCCGGCACGGTCCGGGTCACGTACGACCTCGGCCGCGTGGACCGCCCGCTGTACGTCCGGCTGCGCGGCTCCGACGGCAACCGCACCGCCGTCGGCGCGATGGGCGCCAAGGTCGACCCGGTCGGTCCCGCCATCGACGTCGTCGGTGACGCCGACCCGTGGCGCGACCTGTGGTTCTACACCAACCCCGTGTGGGTCCTGCCCTCGTGACGCCGTACACCGTCACCGTCGACGCGGGCACCGGCGACCTGCGCAGCGCCGACCACCTGCTCCAGCGGCTGGCAGCCGAACTGGACCTGCCGGAGGGCACGTTCGGTTGTACGCACCTGGTGCGCGGCGACCGTCCGCGTGTCGCCGTCTCCCTGACCCTGCCGTCGGAACCGCACCTGCGCACCACGTGGGCGCGGCTCGCCGCGGCCGGACACGGCGACCTGTCGGCCGGCCCGCCCGACGGAGTGGGCCGTGCCGTCCTCTACCCGGGGGCCTCGGCGCTCACCGGCACGATGACGGTCGCCGAACTGCTCGCGGGCTCGGCCATCGACCGCGTGACGGTCCTCGGGGTACCGGGTGAACCCGACCCGGAATCACGGATGGTGACGCGGGATCACGTCCGGCCGCAGTGGCAGGGAGGCGCACTCGTCCTCGCCGCCGCACCCGCCGTCGGCGGCACCCTCGTCCCCTTCGAGTACCCGGACCCCACGCCCTGCTGCGCGGACCACTGACCGAGGCACCCCCGGTCCGCACGCCCGCACGCCCACGCCCCCCCGGGGCGGCCCCGCACCGCCGGGCCGCCCCGGGGGCGTGCGGGCCGGTACCCGGGCGGGGCCAGGCCCTGTCGCCGAACGGGCGCAGGCGTTCCTGCGCCCGGCGGGAGGCGGTCCGCCCGACTCAGCCGGAACCCGGCCGCGCGGAGAAGACGAACGAGAACTCCGCGGGCTCGGCCCCCAGCACGTACCGCGGGAGCGGGCCCGGACCGCAGGACTGCGAGCCGATGCCGTGCTGGGCGTGGTCGAGGTTCACCCACACCGTGTCACCGGGGACGAGGTCGGTGAGGTGCCGGGCCGCGTCCAGTTGTTCGGTGGTCCAGGGCCGGGCCGTGAACCAGAACTCGGGATCGCCGTCGATCCGCAGGCCGCCCAGCTCCACCCAGCGCACGTCGGCCCGCGCGCCGTTCTCCTGCGGGCGGACGTAGGGCGTCTGAAGATCCTCGACGCTCGCGTTCCACAGCAGGTCCTTGGACGCGGCCCTGGTGTCCGGATACGCCTCGCCCCCGCCGCCGAACCAGAAGGCGGCATTCTCCGGTGAGCCCTCCAGCCCGAAGCGGATGCCGAGCCTGGGCAGCGGTACCCGCCAGTCACCCTCCGGCACGACCGAGACGGTCAGCCGCACGTGCGTACCGTCGGACGTCCAGCGGTACGCCGTCCGCAGACCCACCTCCCGGCCGGCGGGCGCCACCCGGGTCCGCACGACCAGGGCGTCGCCGTCCGTCTCGACGGCGACCGGCCGGTGCCGCATGCGGTGCAGGCCCAGCTCACGCCAGAGCAGGCCGTACCGGGTGTCCGACTGCCAGGGTGCGCCGTCGTCGTTGTCGGTCGTCGCCCGCCACACGTCCAGGCGCAGACCGCTCACAGGAACACCGGCGATCGTGCGCACCGTGCCGGTGCGGGCGTCGAAGGAGGCCGGGCCCAGCGTGATCCCGTCTCTCCCGACGGCGGGCCGCACGCCGGTCGCGGCGGCCACGGGGGCACGAGGGGCCACCGTCCGCTGCGCCCATGCCACTTCGTGGCCCCGGTCCGCCCAGGCGGTGTCGTCGGCGAGCAGCGCGCGCACCGTCCACTGGACCTCCTCGCCCTTTCCGTCCGGCGCCTCGGGCAGCTCGACCTCCGCAGACCGACCGGGGGCCAGCGCGGGCACGGTGAGGCGGTGCGCACCGGCCGGCAGCCCGCCGATCTGGTAGGAGCTCTCGAACTCCAGATGGGACAGGTCGGCGAAGTCGTACCGGTTGGTCACCCGCACGGTGCCGTCCACCCCACCGGCCTCGATGCGGACGGGCTCGATCACCTTCTTGTACTCGATCAGCCCCGGCGACGGCGTACGGTCCGGGAACAGCAGCCCGTCGCACACGAAGTTGCCGTCGTGCAGCTCCTCGCCGAAGTCGCCGCCGTACGCGTAGCCGAGCGTGGGGTGCCGTACGCCGTGGTCGATCCACTCCCAGACGAAGCCGCCCTGGAGCCGGTCGTACCGCTCGAACAGAAACTGGTAGTCGGCGAGTCCGCCGGGGCCGTTGCCCATGGCGTGCGCGTACTCACAGAGGATCAACGGCAGCCGACGGCGCCGGCGGGAGCCGCCGTCGAGCCCGCGGGCGATCCGCTCGACCTCGGCGTGCGGCGGGTACATCCGCGAGTAGACGTCCGTGTCACGGCAGTCGATGTCGCCCTCGTAGTGCACCGGGCGGGCGGGGTCCCGTGAGTGGATCCAGTCGGCCATCGCGGTCAGACCGCGGCCGGTGCCCGCCTCGTTGCCGAGCGACCACATCACGACCGACGGGTGGTTCTTGTCCCGCTCGACCATGCGGGCGGCGCGGTCGAGCAGGGCGGGGGTCCAGCGTTCGTCGTCGGTGGGGTTGTCGCGCCAGTCCTGCTCGACGAAGCCGTGGGTCTCCAGGTCGCACTCGTCGACGACCCACAGCCCGTACTCGTCGCACAGGTCGAGGAAGGCGGGGTGCGGAGGGTAGTGGGAGGTGCGGACGGCGTTGATGTTGTGCCGCTTCATCAGCAGCACGTCCTCGCGCATGGTGTCCACGTCGAGCGCGCGGCCCCGCTCGGGGTGCCACTCGTGCCGGTTGACGCCCTTGAAGAGGACCGCCCTGCCGTTGACCTTGAGCAGGCCGTCCTCCAGGGCGACGGTGCGGAACCCCACGCGCAGCCGGACGCGTTCACCGGCCGTGGCGAGCACCCCGTCGTAGAGCCGTGGGGTCTCCGCCGACCAGGGATCGACCGGCAGCGTCACACTCTCCCCGGTCGCGACGTCGATGCCCAGCTCCGGTACGGTCACCCGCCCGCCGGCACCGGAGTCGGTGTCGGCGTCGACGCGCAGGGTGCCCTCGCCGGTGACGTGGTCGTAGGAGGCGTGCACGAAGAAGTCGCCGACGCAGCCCGCCGGCCGGTGCAGCAGCGTCACGTCACGGAAGATGCCGGGCAGCCACCACTGGTCCTGGTCCTCCAGGTACGAACCGGCCGACCACTGGTGGACGCGGACCGCGAGCACGTTCCCGGCGGGCTTCAGCAACGCCCCGACCGCGAACTCGTGCGGCAGCCGCGAGCCCTTGAACTCCCCGATGTCCGTGCCGTTCAGCCACACCCGGGCACAGGACTCGACCCCGTCGAAGCGCAGCACGGCGTCGTCCCCCTCGGCCGGGGCGGGCCAGCCCTTCGGCAGGTCGAAGAGGCGCAGATGGTCGCCGGTCGGGTTCTCGGTGGGGACGTACGGCGGATCGACGGGGAACGGGTAGAGGTGGTTGGTGTAGGCGGGGGCCCCGAAGGCGCCGTCGCCCTGGAGGACCCAGTGGCCGGGAACGGTCACCTCCGCCCAGTCGCCGGCATCGTAGCCGGGCACGCTGAACGCGTCGTCCTCGGCGTCGGCGGTCGCCGACAGGCGCAGCCGCCACCTGCCGTTCAGGGAAAGGGACGCCGCGTCCGAGGACGTGTACCGGGCACGCGGGGGAAGGGTCCCGCGGCCGGGGGAGACGTCCTCCACGTAGTCGGTCACCGTGGTGTGCGTGTGCAAAGACATCGGTCTCCTGGATCAGCCCTTGATGCCGGTCTGCGCGATGCCCTGGACGAGCCAGCGCTGGAGGAACAGGAAGACGCAGACCAGGGGCAGGATGGAAATGGCCGTGGCCATGAAGATCAGATGGAAGTTGACGGTCTGGTTGGTCATGTAGGAGGAGAGGGCGATCTGGACGGTCCAGGCGCTCGGGTCCTGGCCGATGACGAGCGGCCACAGGAAGGAGTTCCAGCCGCTGATGAAGGTGATCGTCGCGATGGCGGCGAAGAAGTTCAGCGAGTTCGGGACGACCACACGCCAGTACGCGCCCCAGTAACCGAGTCCGTCCACCCGCGCCGCCTCCTCCAGCTCTCTCGGGAACCCCAGGAAGTACTGCCGGAAGAGGAAGCACGTGAAACCACTGAAGAGGCCCGGAATGATCAGACCCCGGTAACTGTCCACCCAGCCGAGCGACGACACGAGCACGAAACTGGGTACGAAGGTGACCGCCGTCGGCACCATCAGGGTCCCCAGGACGGCGTAGAAGACCTTGCCGGCGTGCCGGTACGGGATGCGGGCCAGCCCGTACCCGGCGAGCGAACAGACCAGCAGAGTGCCGACCGTATGCAGTGTTCCGACGACCGCCGAGTTCCAGAGCGACCGGGCGAAGTCGACCGTCGGGTCGTCGAACGGCTCGGTGATGTTGCCCCACTGGATGTCCGACGGGAAGAACGCCCACTCCTCGCCGGTGATCTCGGGATCGGTGGACAGGGAGCCTCGGACGAGCAGGTAGAAGGGGACCAGGAAGAGGAGCGCGGCGAGGCCGGTCGCGGCGTACAGGCCCGCGGACCCGAGCACGCTGCCGCGCGGGCCGCCCCGGTTCGGCCGGTTCGGCCGGTTCGGCCCGGGTCCCGCCGTCTTCGGCGTACCGGAAGTCACCTGGCGTCCTCCTCCCGGCCGAAGCCCATGAACCGGCCCTGCAACAGCGTCACCAGGCAGATCAGCAGCGTGAGGATCAGCGCGCCCGCGCTGCCCGCGCCGTAGTCCTGGTTGTCGCCCAGGGCCTTGTGGTACAGCTCGACCAGCGGCGGGCGCCCCCACGTGGTCTTGTTCAGCAGGTTGAAGAACTCGTCGAAGGCCTGGTACGCGGCCACGAGCAGCAGAAGGATCACGGCCGTCGAGGTCGCGCGCAACTGCGGCAGTGTGATGTACCTGAACGTCTGCCAGCCGGGCCCGGCCCCGTCGATGGCGGCCGCCTCGTACAGCTCGCGCGGGATGTTCTGCAGCGCGGCCAGGAACAGGATCATGTAGAAGCCCGCCTGGAGCCACAGCCGTACGGTCACGATGACCAGCCAGTACCAGGGCGGGTTCGGGTCGGCCAGCCACGCGGTGTTGTCCACGCCGAACACACCGAGCACGGTGTTCGCCAGACCGAAGCGGACCCCGTTGAAAATGGACATCTTCCAGATGAGCGAGGCGGCGACATAACTCACCGCCGTCGGCAGGAAGAAGACCGAGCGGAAGAAGGCCCGCATGAACCGCAGCCGGTTCACCGCGAGCGCGAGCGCCAGCGACAGCGCCCAGGTGGTCGGGACGATGAGCGCCGCGAACACCGTGAAGGTACCGAGGGAGCCCATGAACCGGTCGTCCGTCAGCATGACCCGGTAGTTCTCGAAGCCGGTGAACTCGCTGGGCGTGACGGTGTACCGGGCCTCGAAGAAGGACAGCCACGCGCTCCACAGGATCGGCACGTAGACGAAGATCAGCAGGCCGAGGAGGAAGGGCCCGGTGAACAGCCAGAAGTTGAAGGTGCTGCTGGTCCGCAGCGGCCGCCGCGGCCGGGGGGAGCCCATGGCCGGGGCGTGGCGGGTGGCACCGCGCGCGGTGGTGGTCGGCATCTCGTCGCTGCCCGTCCGCGGTCTATCCGAACAGCTTCTGCAGTTCGCGGTCGACCGTCGTGTCGGCCTTGTCGAGCGCGCTCTGAGGGTCACCGCCCTTGCGGACGCAGTCGGCGAGGACGTCCTCCAGGGCGGTGATCATGGCCTGTGTCCAGCCGATGTTGTCGAAGTGCCCGAACTCGTTGAACAGCCTGACGCCCTCGGCCGGCAGGCCCGACTTGAGCTTGTCGGCGGACCGGGCGATCGAGGTGCGCGGCGGGATGTGGAAGCCGTAGGAGAGCGACCAGTCCTCCTGGTACTCCTTCTGGTCGATCCACAGCCACTTCACGTACTCCTTGGCCGCCTCGACGTTCTTGCCCTTCGCGTTGACGAACATCGACCAGCCGCCGTTGGTGACCGCCGGTTTGCCCGCGTCGGTGACCTTCGGGAAGGGGAAGATCCCGAGATCGTCACCGAGCGCCTCCTGCATCTGCGGCATCGCCCACATGCCGCACCACTGGATGGCGGTGAGCCCCTGGTTGAGCGCGGAGGGGTCCCAGAAGTCGGTCGGCGCGTCAAGCAGCAGATCGCCGCTGGTGAAGAGCTTGCGCAGGGTGCGGAAGCCCCCGACCACCGCGTCCGTGTGGTACGCGATCTCGTTCTTCTCGTCGAGGGTGTCGGCGCCGGACGCCCAGATCATCGGGTTGACGACCGGGTGCAGGGTGTTGCCCAGATAGATGCCCTTGACCTTGTCCGTGGTCAGCTCGGCCGCTGTCGCGAGGAGATCGTCGAGTGTGGCGGGGACGCCGACGCCCGCCTTCTCGAACATCGACTTCCGGTAGAAGAAGAACTGCGGGTCGTCGATCATCCGGACCCCGTAGATCTTCCCGTCGACGGTGTGCGACTGGATGTCGGCCGGGTTGAAGTCGTCCTTCACCGGCTCGACCAGGTCGGTCAGGTCCGCCACCTGACCGCTCCTGACCAGCTGGATCTGCGGATGGAACTCGAAGACGTCCGGGGCCTTGTCGGTGAGCAGGGAGGCGAACAGCTTGCTCTCGAAGTTGGAGCCCGTGATCCACTGCGTGGTCACGTCGGCCTCCTTGTAGGCCTTGGCGTAGCGCCTGACGGCCTGTTCGGTGCCGGCCTCGCCGTAGGCGTGGAAGTACTGGACCAGGCGCTTGCCCGACCCCGAACCGCCGTCCCGGCCGGTGTTGCCGCCGCACGCGGCGAGTCCGCCGACGGCAGCCAGACCCATGGCCGCCCGCAGTACGGAACGGCGGTCCCAGTGGTGAGTACTCAATGCCGACATGTCGACGTCCTTGTCTCGAGTACGGCTCGGAAGGCAGGTGGGTGGAGCAGGTGCCCCGGGCGGGTGCGGGGAAGTGCGGGCGGCGGCGGTACGGGGCAGTGCGCGCGGAGCAGAGGGATCTGCGGCGAACGGCGAACGGCTTCCGGCGGTGGTGCGGCGGGCGGCACGGAAAGGCCTTGCGGTGCCGGACGTTAACCTTCGGCTAAGGCTTCGGCAAGGGGTTGGGCAAAGCCCGTACGAAGCGTTGCACCTCGTTCGGAATGACGAACGGGTCGACAGGGCAAGGGCGTTGACGCTCGGGACGCACGTGGCGCGAGGGACGCTACGGCCTGCCGCTGCCGCCGGAGCTGTCGGAGCTGTCGGAGCTGTCGGAGCCGCTGTTGCCGCCGGTGGCGCGGGTGCGCGCGGGCGCGGTGACGCGTGTGCCGTTCTTCTTCCGCGCCGCCTGCAACGCGCCCTCCAGTGCGAACGTCGCCGCGCCCAGGCAGACCGGATCGGTGGGAATCGGGGAGAGCACGATGCGGGTGGAGGCCAGCGGGCGGCGCAGCGCGTGCCGGGTGACGGCCTCGCGCACCGCGTCGAGCAGCCGCTCCCCGAACGCGGCCGCGACCCAGCTGCTGAGCACGACCACCTCCGGGTTGAACAGGTTGATCAGGTCGGCGATCCCGGCACCGAGGTAACGGGCGGTGTCCTCAAGGACCCTGACCGCCACCGGGTCGCCCGAGCCCACCCCCCGTGCCAGGGCGTCGACGGTGGCTGTCTGGTCGTCGGGACGCAGCAGCGGGCTGTGCGGGCTCACCTCCCGCAGGTTCAGCATGATCCCCGGAGCCCCGGTGTACGTCTCGACGCAGCCGCGATTGCCGCAGTGGCAGGGGCGCCCGCCCAGGACGAGCGTGGTGTGCCCCCACTCGCCGGCACTGTTGCTGACCCCGCGGTGCACTCCGCCGCCCAGCACGAGCCCGGCGCCCACCCCGGTCCCGAGGTTGACCACCACCGCGTCACCGTGCCCGCGCGCCGCCCCGAACCACAGCTCGGCCACCGCGCAGGCGCGCAACGGGTTGTCCAGGTACAGCGGATGGGAGATCCGCTCGGCGAGCAGGTCCAGCAGCGGCACGTCGTGCCAGTCCCAGTTCGGCGCGTACTCGCAGACGCCCGTGGCACGGTCCACCTGGCCCGGCACGCTCACCCCGGCCCCGAGCACCCGCGCGGACTCGATCCCGGCCCGTTCCACCACCGAGCCGACCGCCGACACCACATGGCCCACGACCTGCTCGGGCCGGTTCTCGCCGGGGCGCATCTCCTCGCCGGCGCGGGCCAGCACGTTCAGCGCGAGGTCGAACAGCTCGACCCGGACGTACGTCTCGGCGAGGTCGACGCCGATCAGGGCACCGCCCGCCGCGTCGACGGCCACCAGACCGCGCGGACGCCCGCCGGCCGAGTCCTCGAAACCGACCTCGACGATCATGCCGAGGCCGAGCAGCTCGCCGACGAGGGTGGCGACCGTGGCGAGACTGAGCCCGGTGGCGGCCGCCAGCTCCTGCCGTGAGGTGGGGGACTCGGCGATGATCTGGCGCAGCACCTCGTAGCGGTTGGCGGTACGGATGTCCCGCGAGGTGCGCTTCACCGGAGGTGCCCCCATCCCTGCAGTGCCCGCCCTGCCGTGCCGGGCGGCGTCGGCACCGGCGCGCGGCAAGGCTATGGCCGGTGCCGACGTTCGACAAGGGGTTCGGAAAGGGGCTGTACGAAGTCGGGGCGGTGCCGGGGCCGGGGCCGGGTCAGTCGCCCAGGACGTCCCGCACGAACGCGTTGCTGAACTTGCCCGCCGGGTCCAGTGACCGGGCCAGGGCCCGGAAGTCGCCGAGCCGCGGATAGAGGGCGCGCAGCTTCGCCGCCGGGGTGGTGAACACCTTCCCCCAGTGCGGCCGCGCGTCGAAGGGGGCCAGCGCCTCCTCCAGCCGCCGGACCACGGGCAGCACCGCGGGCGTGTCCGCCACCCAGGTGAAGTGGGCGGCCACGGTGTCCCGGCCGTAGGAGGGGCTGAGCCACTGGCCGTCGGCGGCCACGGTCCGCACCTCGCAGGTCTGCAGCACGGGGGAGATCGTCTCCCGGATGCTGTCGATCGTATGCAGCATGTCGACGGCGAACCTGCGCGGCAGCAGGTACTCCGACTGCAGCTCCGCCCCGCTGCTCGGGGTGAACTCCGCGCGGAAGTGCGGCAGCCGCTCGTGCCAGGAACCCGGCACGCCGAACTGGTCCGTGCAGTTGATCGCCGGCATGCCCGGCACCGGGTGCAGCTTCTCGGTCGCGGGCGGCGCCCAGGGGAAGTCCGGCAGCGGTTGGTCCGTACGCCGCTTCACCCACACCTGCCGGAACCCCGGCGCCCCCCAGTCGGTGAACAGGCTCACGCTGTACGCGGCCGACATCACCGTCTCGAAGAGGTTGAGGTCCAGCCCGGCCAGCGGCAACTCGGTGAACAGGTGCTGCTCGACGTCGAACGCCGGCTCCAGGTCCAGGGTGAGCGCCGTGACGACGCCCAGCGCCCCGAGCGAGGTGACCGCCCCGCCGAACCGGGCCTCGTCCGCACGACCGATCCGTACCGTCGAGCCGTCCGCCGTGACCAGCTCCACCTCGCGCACCACCGAGGAGAGCGGACCGTTGCCGACCCCGGAGCCGTGCGTGCCGGTGGCGACCGAACCGGCCACCGAGATGTGCGGGAGCGACGCCATGTTCGGCAGCGCGAGCCCTCGCTCGTGCACGCGGCGGGCCAGCTCCGAGTACCGCACGCCGCCGCCCACCCGTACCGTCCGGGCCGCCGTGTCCACGTCGACCTGCGCGGGCATGCCCTCGAGCGAGAGCAGGACGCCGGCCTCGCCCGGCTCGGCGATCTCGTTGAAGGAGTGCCCGCTGCCCAGAGCCCGCACCCGGCTGCTCCCGGCCACCAGCGCGCGCAGCGAGTCCAGGGTGTGCGGGCGGTGCAGCTCCTTGGCGGCGTACGTGATGTTGCCCGCCCAGTTGGTCACGGTCCCGGTCATCGGTCGTCCTTCCCCGAGGTGCGGGACCGAAAAGGTCCCCGCCGGAATTTATCGCGCGCCCCGGGGCAGGCGTCGCCCGGCCCGCCCTTCCGCTTCCCGCGGGGGCGCGCACGGGGCGCCCCCGCGGCACCGAAGCCCACCGGGCGACCCGCAGGACGTCCTGTCTTCGCAGGTCCGGGAAGTGCCCCACGTCACGTCGGGGGCCCCGGCACCACGGACCGACGGGCGGGGGCATACCGTGAGGAGTCGTACGTCCGAGCCGGGAGTCGTACGTCCGAGCCGGAAGGAGACACGGGATGGGCAGCGGCAGCCGTACCGCGCTGGTCGAGGATCTGATGGAGCGGTTCCCGCATGTGCCGCGCGAGGCCGTTTTCAAGGAGGACCTGCTCCGGGGCGGGGTCGCCTTCGATCCGTCCGCCCTCAGCGACAACGAGGGCGGTGAGGTCAAACCGAAGTCGTACTTCATCTTCTCCTTCGACCACGGCACGCTGCCCGAGCTGGGCGAAGCCGCGCTCCGGCGCCCGCCCGAGGAGATCATCCTCACCGGCGGCCCCTACGACCTGCGCCGCACCGTCGTCTCCGTGAGGGTGAACCCGGCCTCCCCCTACCGGGTCGCGGCGAACGAGGACGGGGTCCTCGGCCTCTACCTCGACGGGAAGCGCATCTCGGACGTCGGCGTGCCGCCGATGCCCGAGTACTACCGGCACACCCTCTCCAACGGGAAGTCCGTCATGGAGGTCGCTCCCACGATCCAGTGGGGCTACCTGATCTACCTGACCGTCTTCCGGGTCTGCCAGTACTTCGGCGCCAAGGAGGAGTGCCAGTACTGCGACATCAACCACAACTGGCGCCAGCACAAGGCGGCCGGCCGCCCCTACACCGGGGTCAAGGACGTCGAGGAGGTCCTCGAGGCGCTGGAGATCATCGACCGGTACGACACGGCGAAGGCGTCCACCGCCTACACGCTGACCGGCGGCGCGATCACCAAGACGGTCGCCGGCCGTGACGAGGCCGACTTCTACGGCCACTACGCCAAGGCCATCGAGGAGCGCTTCCCCGGCCGCTGGATCGGCAAGGTCGTCGCCCAGGCGCTGCCCAGGGACGACGTGCAGCGCTTCAAGGACTACGGCGTGCAGATCTACCATCCCAACTACGAGGTGTGGGACCGCCGCCTGTTCGAGCTGTACTGCCCCGGCAAGGAGCGCTACGTCGGCCGCGACGAGTGGCACAAGCGCATCCTGGACTCCGCGGACATCTTCGGCGCGCGCAACGTGATCCCGAACTTCGTGGCGGGCGTGGAGATGGCCGAGCCCTCCGGCTTCACCACGGTCGACGAGGCCATCGCCTCCACCACCGAGGGCCTGCGCTTCTTCATGTCGCACGGCATCACACCCCGCTTCACCACCTGGTGCCCCGAGCCGACGACCCCGCTGGGCAAGGCCAACCCGCAGGGCGCGCCGCTGGAGTACCACATCCGGCTGCTCGAGGCCTACCGCGCCACGATGGACGACTTCGGCCTGTCCTCACCCCCCGGCTACGGTGAGCCCGGACCGGGGCGCGCGGTGTTCTCCGTCAGCTCCTTCATGGACAGTCTCCCGGCGAAGGAGCCCGTCGAGGCGTGAGACGTGCGAGGGCCAAGAGCGCCTGAGCGGGAAACGGGAAAACAGGGAAGGCCGGAACCGAGACGTTCCGGCCTTCCTTGCGTATCCTCCGGCGGGAAGCGTGCGCGAGGGCGTGCACGCCTTCCGCCGTGCCGCCCAAAGCGGAGACAGTGCTTGTCAGTTGTGTCGAGATCGTGAAAAGCTCGTCCATCGCCCCGAGGGTTTCCCCAACTGCGCTTTCAGAATGGCGAGTTGACCTCGTTCGTGGATGCAGGAGACTCATGCCCGACCTGCCGGCCCCTCAGGACGCCACCGAGGCAGCATTGTTCTCCGAGTGCTGGGACGCGGTGCTCTCGTACGCCGATCTCTGCACGGCCGGCTCCACCGCCGCCGCGCAACTCGCGCGCGAGGCGTTCGCACAAGGCATACGGGAGGTGCGCGAGGCGGAGGCGAGCACCGTGCGCGGCACCGGTCGCCGCTCCTCCAGGCTGCCCCGAATACCCCTGCTGCTGGCCTCCGTTCGCACCACTGCCGCGGACTGGGAGGACACCGGACAGGGGCACCGGCTCGATCCTGACCTGCGGTTGTGGCTCCACTCGGACAAGGCCGCCCGCTACACCGGACCGCCGCTGAGCCGCCCGGTCGCCCTGCGTGGACTGCGCGATCTGCAGCAGGCCGACGCCGAACTCCTCTGGCTGGCCGAGGCGGAGTCCCTGCCGCTGCCCCTGGTGGCCCGCCGGCTCGGCCTCGACCCCGCCACCGCCGCGGACGAACTCACCCAGGTCCGCCGCCTGTTCCGGGACCGCTGCCACCGCAACCACCTCGACTCCCCGATGGACGCGGAGTGCCGCAGCTACGCCCGGCTGCTGGACGCCGTCACCCGCTCACCCGCCGCCGACACCCCCGACGACCTGTCCCGGCACCTCGCCCTCTGCGTGCAGTGCGCCGAGGCCGCGGCCTGCCTGCGGATGCACGGCGGCGGACTGCCCGTCGCGCTCACCGGCGGCGTCATCGGCTGGGGCGGCCTCGCCTACCTGGAGCGCCGCCGCCGCGCGGCCGAGGCGCGCCTCGGCCCCGGCCGCCCCGACGGACCCGGCGCGGGCCGAGCCCCGGCCGACGGATCGGACCGGGCGCGCGTCGTCCGCAACCGGCTGATGGTCGCCGTCGTCCTGGTGTCGGGAGTCGCACTCGCCGTCTCCCTGACACAGTTCGGCGGCGCGGAGGGAGACAGCGCGACCCGCCCCGACGCCGACCGCCAGGCGGTGGCCAACCCGGATCCGCACCCGCCCGCGGGCCCCGGCGCCGTTCCACCCGCCTCGGCCTCCGGCGCCGCACCCGGCGACGCTCACAAACCCCCCGCCGACGGACGCGCC
This sequence comes from Streptomyces sp. NPDC058632, assembly GCF_042717095.1. Classification (NCBI taxonomy): domain Bacteria; kingdom Bacillati; phylum Actinomycetota; class Actinomycetes; order Kitasatosporales; family Streptomycetaceae; genus Streptomyces; species Streptomyces sp. NPDC058632. Next base: position 96,506 of record NZ_JBHXQZ010000006.1, read on the forward strand.
CCGGACCGGCCGGCCCCCGACACCGACACCGACTCCGGCCCCCGCCCCGACCCCGAACCGCAGGGCAGCACCTCCGCCACGGCCCCCCCGCCCCGGACCACCGCGCCCGCCGGCGAACCGGCCGTCTGCCGGGCCACGTACGACCTGGGCAACCAGTGGCCCGACGGCTTCCAGGCCACCCTGACCGTCACCACGACAGCGCCCCTCGACTCCTGGCGCGTCACCTTCACCTTCCGGGACGGCCAGCGCGTGACCCAGATGTGGGACGCCGAAGCGAGCCAGAAGGGCTCCCGCGTCACCGCCACCCCCGCCGACTACAACAGGACGGTCCCCGCCGGCGGAAAACTGGCCTTCGGCTTCCTCGCCTCCTGGACCGGCAAGAACTCCCCGCCCGCCGACATCACCCTCAACGGTCACCCCTGCGCGACCGGATGACGCGGCCCGACGGCGCCCGTGCCGGGTGGCGGGGCGCGGGCGGGTGCGGAAAAGGAGTGGCCGTCCGGCTGATCGGCGCTTTACTCTGGGCGCGGAAGTGAGCAGGGCCGTCGGCTGCTGTCGCCGTTGGTGCGTGTGTGGTGAAAGGGAGGTGCGACCGATGACTGTCTCCGTGATGGGTGCTGTCTGCATCCGGACGTTCGTTCATCCCACCTCCGTGGCCCTCGGCTGACACCTCTTCTGCTGCCGCGCCTGTGATGCGCGGTGCCGGGGCCGCCCTTCGAAGGGTTTCCCTTGAACCTCTCTTCTTCTCTGTCCGTTTCCCCGCATCCTCTCGCTCCCTTCGGCTGGGACGAGGAATGGGAGGCCGGGTTCTTCCCGTACGGCGAGCAAGGGCTGCTGCCCGGCCGTGTGGTGCGGGTTGACCGTGGACAGTGCGATGTCGTCACCGGTGACGGGACCGTGCGGGCCGACACCGCGTTCGTCACTCCGCACGACCCCCTACGGGTCGTGTGCACCGGGGACTGGGCCGCCGTCGACCCGGACGGGGGCACGCCGAGGTATGTGCGGGCCTGCCTTCCGCGGCGTACCGCCTTCGTGCGGTCCACCTCGTCCAAGCGGTCCGAGGGGCAGATCCTCGCCGCCAACGTGGACCACGCCGTCATCGCCGTCTCGCTCGCCGTCGAGCTGGACCTGGCCCGGATCGAACGGTTCCTCGCGCTCGCCTGGGAGTCCGGGGCGCAGCCGGTGGTCGTGCTCACCAAGGCCGACCTCGTGCCGGACGCGGTGACGCTGGCGCACCTGGTCCAGGACGTGGAGACCAGCGCGCCCGGCGTGCCGGTGCTCGCCGTCAGTGCCCAGGACGGGGAAGGGCTCGATGTCCTCACCGCCATCGCCGCCGGTGGTACGTCCGTCCTGATCGGCCAGTCCGGCGCCGGCAAGTCCACCCTCGCCAACGCGCTCCTCGGCGAGGACGTCATGGACGTACGGGCCGCCCGCGACGTCGACGGCAAGGGCCGGCACACCACCACCACCCGCAACCTGCTCGCCCTCCCCGGCGGGGGCGTCCTCATCGACACCCCGGGCCTGCGGGGCGTCGGCCTCTGGGACGCCGGCCACGGTGTCGGCCAGGTGTTCTCCGAGATCGAGGAGTTCGCCGAGGGCTGCCGCTTCCACGACTGCGCCCACGAGAGCGAGCCGGGCTGTGCCGTCCTCGAGGCCGTCGGGAGCGGCGCCCTTCCGGAACGCCGCCTCGAGAGCTACCGCAAACTGCTCCGCGAGAACCGGCGCATCGTCGCCAAGACCGACGCACGCCTCCGCGCCGAGATCCGCAAGGACTGGAAACGGAAGGGGGCGATCGGCAGGGCCGCCATGGAGGCGAAGAGGGGCGGCAACAGCAGCCGGCGGTAACACCGGTCACAGGGTGCCTGCCCGAGCTCCGGCAGCGGCCGTCCGTCGACTCCCGGGCGGCCGCTCACCCTCCTGTGCCTTCATGTCCGATTTCCGCCAGCCGGACCCCTCCGGCCGGTGGAGACTGGACGGCGTGATGGACGAGGACAGCAGTTACGAGGCGGTGCGCAGCCGGGACGGACGGTTCGACGGGGCGTTCTTCTTCGCCGTCGGGACCACCGGGATCTACTGCCGTCCCAGCTGCCCCGCGGTCACGCCCAAGCGACGCAACGTGCGGTTCTTCCCGACCGCCGCCGCCGCGCAGGGCGCCGGGTTCCGGGCCTGCCGGCGGTGCCGTCCGGACGCCGTCCCCGGCTCCGCCGAGTGGAACGTACGCGCCGACGTCGTGGGCCGGGCCATGCGGCTGATCGCCGACGGCGTCGTCGACCGCGAAGGCGTCGCCGGACTGGCCGCACGGCTCGGCTACAGCGCCCGCCAGGTACAGCGCCAGCTCACCGGCGAACTCGGCGCCGGACCCGTCGCGCTCGCCCGGGCGCAACGCGCGCACACCGCGCGCGTGCTCCTGCAGACCACCACGCTCCCGGTCACCGGGATCGCCTTCGCCGCCGGGTTCGCCAGCGTGCGGCAGTTCAACGAGACCGTGCGGGCCGTGTACGCCGCCACGCCCAGTGAACTGCGTGCCGCCGCGCCACGGGGCGGCCGGCTCGACCACCGCACCGCCACCCCCGCCGCCGGTGTCCCCCTGCGCCTCGCCCACCGCGGCCCGTACCCGCCCGGACCCGTCTTCGACCTGCTGGAACGCGAGGCCGTCCCGGGCGTCGAGGACGTCACGGGCACCCCGGGCACCCGCACCTACCGGCGCACCCTCCGGCTTCCGTACGGCACCGGCATCACCGCCGTCGGCGAACACCCCGGCGCCGTCCGCACCGGCTCCGGAGCCCACCCCGGCGGCTGGCTCGACGCCCGGATCCACCTCACCGACCTCCGCGACCTGACCACCGCCGTACAGCGGCTGCGCCGCCTGTTCGACCTGGACGCGGACCCGTACGCCGTCGACGAACGGCTCGGCGCCGACGCGCGGCTCGCCCCGCTGGTCGCCGCCCGGCCGGGACTGCGCTCGCCGGGCACCGCAGACCCCGCCGAACTCGCCGTACGGGCCCTGGTGGGCCGCGACGAGGCCGCACGGCTGGTCCAGCGGTACGGCAAGACGCTCGACGCCCCCTGCGGCACCCTCACCCACCTCTTCCCCGAACCGGCCGTCCTCGCCGGAGCCGAACCCGGGGGCACCCTGGGCGCGCTCACCGCCGCCCTCGCCGACGGCGCCGTACGGCTCGACCCCGGCGCCGACCGGGACGAGGCCGCGGACACGCTGACCGGCGTTCCGGGCCTGGAGGCCCGTACCATCACCGAGATCCGCACCCGTGCGCTCGGCGACCCGGACGTGGCCCTGCCCGGCCCCGACCTGCCCGACAGCTGGCGCCCCTGGCGCTCATACGCCCTGAACCACCTGCGCGCGGCAGGGGAGTTGGAGTACTCATGAACACGACCACGACCACGATGGCGAACGGCGGCATGGCCGACACAGGCACGGACACGGACACGTACTGGACCAGGGTCGACAGCCCCCTCGGGCAACTGCTTCTCACCGCCGGCCCGGACGGGGCGCTGACCTCGCTCTCCGTGCCCGGGCAGAAGGGTGGGCGCAGTGTGCGGGAGGTCTGGCGGCAGGACCCGGGTCCGTTCCGTGCGGCCGAGGAGCAGCTCGCCGCGTACTTCGCCGGTGAGCTCAAGGACTTCCGGCTGCCGCTGCACACCGCGGGCACCCCCTTCCGGGAGAAGGTCTGGGCCGTGCTCGGTGACGTCCCCTACGGGGCGACCGTGTCGTACGGCGAGATCGCCGCGCGGATCGGCGCCCCCAGGGCCGCCGTACGGGCCGTCGGCGGGGCGATCGGCGCGAACCCGCTGCTGATCGTGCGCCCCTGCCACCGGGTGATCGGCGCCGACGGGACGCTGACCGGATACGCTGGCGGCCTGGACCGCAAGGTCCGCCTGCTCACCCACGAAGGAGCCCTGCGGCCGTAGCCGCGGACCGAGCGGCCGGCGGGTCATCTCCAGACGACCGTGACGAGCCATGCCGCCGTGATCAGCAGGCAGGCGAACAGTTCGGCCAGCACGCTCCAGCCACCCGAGCGCATCGCCGTACGTGTCGCCGTCACCGCTTCGCCGTGGCGGCCCAGGCGGACCCGCTCGCAGGTGTAGATCCCGGCCACGAAACCCGGGACCGCGCCCAGGACGGGCAACAGGGCGAAGCCCAGGAACGCCCCCGCGCCCGCGTACGCCAGCACCCGTCCGTCGACGCCGGCGGCCCGGAGCCGCCGGGGTGGCAGGGTCCAGCGGACCACCTGGGACAGGAGCAGGACGACCGTCGCGCCGACGAGCACCCACCATGCCACGGGCCGCGGGTCCTCCAGCGCCCACCACATGACCGCGGCCCACACCAGCCACGACCCCGGCACCCCGGGCAGCAGTACTCCGCACAGACCGAACAGGATCACCAGTCCGGTCAGCAGGAGATCCCACGCTCCCATCTGTCCAGGGTGCCGGAGGACGGTCGAAGGCGCAGACCAGGTACGGGGACCCGCACCGACCGTTCCTCCGGACCGAGCAGAAGTGAGTCTGCCCGGCCGCACGCCCCGAGCGGTCCTGGACGCTCCCCCACTGCCTCAAGGGCGCGGGAGGCACCCCCGGGTCACCGGCGTACTCGACCCCGGGGCGGCGACACGCATCCCGTGCGTGGTCCGATCCCGGGAGGCCGGCTCCCTGTACGGCCTGGGCACATGGATACGGCCGGAGGCGACGGGGAGGCCCTGAACCATCACTCCGGTGGAGCAGGGGCCCGCTCACCGGCGCCGTACCCGGCGTCCCGGATCGCACGACCACGTTGACCCGGACGGCCCAGGATGCCGCAAGCACGGAATCCGACCCTCACACGATCGAGTTGCACCACCCTGGTGCACGCCTCCCGGCAAGCAGTTGACGACCCCTCACATCGCACGGGAGTGCCCCGTACGTCCCGAGTGGCCGGTGTGCCGTATGCCGCGCGGCGCAGGGAACGGATTTTCCCATGCTCCGTTTTCATCGGGCCCGCGCGGTGGACAATTCAAGGTATGAGCGAGCAGGGGGGCCGGTCCACCGGTCACGAGGACGACTGGTGGGGGCAGTTGTACGACGGCGCCACAGGCGACACGGGCTCCGCGCCCGCGCCCGATTCCCTGGACGACCGCTTCGACTCCGCGGCCGACACGGTGAACGGGGGGACGCCCCGCACGCCGGAAGGGCCACCGCAGGCCTGGCCCCCGCCGGGCCGCACGACCTCGGTGACCGGCACCCCCGCGTTTCCCGCCCACGCGCCCCTCCCGCCCGTACCCCCGGCACCGCCCGCCGACGCACCACCCCCTGGCGCCCCACCCGACCCCACCCCCACCGACGCTCCCCCCGACCCCCGGGCCCCGCGCCTCGTCCCGCCCGCGGAGCCGCCGCCCCCGCCGCGCGGCCACGTGGGCTCCCGGCCGCCCACCTACGACGCCGAGCCCACCGCGCTGCCCGCCGCCGACCCCCACGAACTGGACGATCTGGTCCCGGACACCGTGCTCGACGGCGCCCAGTACGGGGCCTGCACCCTGCGGGCGGCCTCCGTACGCGGCGACTCCGCGCGGTACCGGGGCGAACTGCGGCGGGACGCCCTGCTGACCGCCCGGTTCGGCAGCGGGGACCGGGCCCTGGTGCTGGTGGCGGTCGCCACCGGCGTACGGGGCGCCCCCGGGGCACATCGCGCGGCCGCCGAGGCCTGTCGGTGGATCGGCAAGGCGGTGGGCCTCAGCCACGCCCGCCTGGCCGAGGACATCAGGGCAGGCCGGCGCGGCGACCTCAAGTCGGGGCTGCACCGCCTCACCGACCGCACCCTCGGCAGGCTCCGCGCGGGCGCCGCCGAGCAGGGCCTCGGACCCGAGGCCTACGCGGCCACCCTGCGCTGCCTGCTGCTGCCCGCCGACCCCGACTGCCGGACCCGCGTCTTCTTCGGCGTCGGCCACGGCGGACTGTTCCGGCTGCGGGAGGGGACGTGGCAGGACATCGAGCCGGAGGCCGCCGAGACCAGGGGCGGGGCCGTGCTCGGCTTCGGCTCGCCGCCCTCCGAGACCCCCGAGGGCGACCGGCTCACCATGGACCTCGGCATACCGGCACCCCCGAGCCCGTACGAGCCCGCCCCCGGCCCTTTGCGCGAACCCTTCCGTTTCCGTACGTCCGTCGCCCGCGAGGGTGACACCCTCCTGCTGTGCAGTCCCGGCCTCGCCGACCCGCTGCGCGGCGAGGAGGAACTCCGCGCCCACCTGGCCAGGCGGTGGTCCAGCCCCGGGCCGCCGGGCCTCGCCGCGTTCCTCGCCGACACCCAGGTACGGGTCAAGGGATACGCGGACGACCGTACGGCCGCCGCCGTCTGGGAGGCGTGAACGCGCCGGGTGTGCCTCCATGGAACCCGGACGGAGATCCGGGGGATTCACGGACACCGAAGGGGCACCTGGGAACCATGGCCAAACAGAACGTCGCGGAACAGTTCGTCGACATCCTGACCCGCGCGGGAGTCAAGCGCCTCTACGGCGTCGTCGGCGACAGCCTCAACCCCGTCGTCGACGCCGTGCGCCGCAACTCCGCCATCGACTGGGTCCACGTCCGGCACGAGGAGACCGCCGCCTTCGCCGCCAGTTCGGAGGCGCAGATCACCGGCGGTCTCGCCGCCTGCGCCGGCTCCTGCGGGCCCGGCAACCTCCACCTCATCAACGGGCTGTACGACGCCCACCGGTCCATGGCCCCGGTCCTCGCCCTCGCCTCGCACATCCCCTCCAGCGAGATCGGCCTCGGCTACTTCCAGGAGACCCATCCCGACCAGTTGTTCCGCGAATGCAGCCACTACAGCGAGATGATCTCCAACCCCCAGCAGATGCCCCGGCTGCTCCAGACCGCGATCCAGAACGCGGTCGGCCGCTCCGGCGTCAGCGTCGTCACCCTCCCCGGTGACATCGCCGACCATGCAGCCCCCGACCAGGCCGTCGAGACCGCCCTGGTCACCTCCCGCCCCTCGGTCCGCCCCGGCGACGCCGAGATCGACCGCCTGGTCGACATGATCGACTCGGCCGGGAAGGTCACCCTCTTCTGCGGCAGCGGCACCCAGGGCGCGCACGCCGAGGTCATGGAACTCGCCCAGAAGATCAAGTCCCCGGTCGGGCATGCCCTGCGCGGCAAGGAATGGATCCAGTACGACAACCCGTACGACGTCGGCATGAGCGGGCTGCTCGGATACGGCGCCGCCTACGAGGCCACCCACGAGTGCGACCTGCTGATCCTGCTCGGCACCGACTTCCCGTACAGCGCCTTCCTCCCCGACGACGTGAAGATCGTCCAGGTCGACGTGCGGCCCGAGCACCTCGGCCGGCGCTCGAAGCTGGACCTCGCGGTGTGGGGCGACGTGCGGGAGACGCTGCGCTGTCTGACCCCGAGGATCAAGGGCAAGGACGACCGCAGGTTCCTCGACCGGATGCTGAAGAAGCACGCGGACGCGCTGGAGGGGGTGGTGAAGGCATACACGCGCAAGGTGGAGAAGCACGTGCCGGTCCACCCCGAGTACGTGGCCTCCCTCCTGGACGAACTCGCCGACGACGACGCGGTGTTCACCGTGGACACCGGGATGTGCAACGTCTGGGCGGCCCGCTACATCTCGCCCAACGGCCGCCGCCGGGTCATCGGTTCGTTCTCGCACGGTTCGATGGCGAACGCGCTGCCGATGGCGATCGGGGCCCAGTTCGTCGACCAGGGGCGGCAGGTCGTGTCGATGTCCGGTGACGGCGGATTCGCCATGCTCATGGGGGACTTCCTCACCCTCGTCCAGTACGACCTGCCGGTGAAGGTCGTCGTCTTCAACAACTCCTCCCTCAGCATGGTCGAGTTGGAGATGCTGGTCGCCGGACTGCCCTCGCACGGCACCGCCACCAAGAACACGGACTTCGCCGCCGTCGCCCGCGCGTGCGGCGCGTACGGGGTGCGGGTGGAGAAGCCGAAGGACCTCGCCGGGGCACTCAAGTCCGCGTTCAAGCACAAGGGGCCGGCCCTCGTCGACGTCGTCACCGACCCCAACGCGCTGTCCATCCCGCCGAAGATCAAGGCCGAGATGGTGACCGGCTTCGCACTGTCCGCGTCGAAGATGGTGCTGGACGGCGGGGTCGGCCGGATGCTTCAGATGGCGCGCTCCAACCTGCGCAACATGCCGCGCCCGTAAGGGCGTTCAGCCGGTTCGGGGTGTCCAGCGGCGATTGGAGGTGTCGTACTCGTAGCGGGGCAGCCCCTCGATGCCGCTGGTGCGGAACGGACGGCCGCCGTCGTCGATCCGGACGGTGCCGGAGCGGCCGCCCGAGGACCAGTCCAGCTCCAGAAACCAGCGGCAGTCGCAGCCCGCGGTCGTGGCGGTCACCTCCAGCACCTCCGGATCCTCCGCGGAGACCCGGTAGGGCATACGGACCGCCGGGACCGGCGTACCGGCGTCGTTCCCGGCGACCGCGCGGGCGATCGGCCGGTCCTTGTCCAGGTCCACCGCGAAGTACCGCGGGGTGAGGGCGCCGCCGCAGCCCTGGTCCATGGCGTACGCGTTGCCCGGAGCGGGGTCGGTGCGGCCGGTCACCCGGACCCGCAGCGCCGTGAGGACGACCGCCGTGTCCGACGTCCCCTGTACGGACAGTTTCACGAGCGTCTCGCCCCCGTGCACCGCCGCCTGCGTCGCCGCCCAGGTACCGGCGTCCTGCGGGACCGGGGGCGGCGGCACCTGGGCGGGCGGCTTGGCGACGACGTAGTCGTGACCGCAGCCGTGCGCCCAGGCCTGGGAATCGACGGTCCAGGCGAGAGGCGTGCCGGCGGGCGCGGAGGAGCCCCCGGACGAGCCGCTGGAGGAGCCGCCCGAGGAGCCGTCGGAGCCGCTCCCCGCGGAACTTCCGAAGGTGCCGCCGGGAGCGGCCGGGCCGGACGGCTCACGCCCGGTTCCGGAGCCGTCCGGCGAGCGCTCCGGGCGTCCGGACGAGGCGGACGCGGAGGCGGGCGGCGACGGGGTACGCAGGCCCGGGGCCGTGGGGTCCACGAAGGCGGTCGGTAGGGAGTCGGCGGTGGCCCGGGAGGTGTCGTCGGGGGAGGAACGGTGGCCGTCCGGCAGCGCGGCCAGCGTGCCCACGGCGGCGAGTGACGCACATGCGACGGCCAGGACACCCGCGACGCGTTCGCGCCGGTACCAGGGGCGGGGGAGGGGGCGGCCGACCGGGGGACGAGGACCGGTGACGGCGCCCGCGTCCGGGGGCGTTCGACCGGTTCCGGGGGCGATCCCGGCAGCGGTGTCCGTGCCGGTCCCGGTGTCATCGTGGGCACCGGCACCGGCACCGTCGCCACTGAGCGCCTCTGCGGGACGGCTGTTCGTGGGCTCGGTGACCGGAGCCGGGGTGGCGGGCGGAGTGCCCACGGCCTCCGCCGCCGTCTCTCCCGCTCGTGGTCGTTGCCGTGCCGCGACGGCCAGGAGCCAGTGGCGGTGGAGGTCCAGGCGTTCCGCGCCCGAGGCCCCGCACAGGGCGGCGAAGCGTTCCACCGGAGCGAAGTCGAGGGGGACCGCCTCGCCCGCGCAGTAGCGGTGCAGCGTCGAGGTGTTCATGTCCAGGCGGCGGGCCAGCGAGCCGTAACTGCGGTCCGTACGTTCCTTCAGCTCCCGCAGCCGAGCCGCGAACTCCGCCACGTCGTCCTGTGTCGACACCTTCACCCCGCGCACACTCGTTGGACCGGACGGGCCCGGGACGGCATCCCAGGCACTCCATATACCTGCACGTCAGACGGGCTGGGATGGTTCCATGCCCGGGGAACGGCCACCGGCGCTTGCGCCTGCCACCCGGGACGGCGGATGCTCCTGGTGTCGCTCCGACGGCCACCGGACGGACCGTCCGGGCCATCCCGGCAGCACCCGCATCCAACCACGCACTCCTCACGGGGGACACCCATGCCCATGCGCACCCGGGCCGCCGCGCTCTCCGCCGTCACCGTCGCCGCACTCGCCGCCGTCACGTCGCTCACCGGGCCGGCCGGAGCCGCGCCGGCCGCGGACCCGGAGCCGAAGGAACAGCGGACGAAGGCCACCACACCCGCGTTCCTCGCGGCGTCCCAGCTTCCGCCGCACCCGTCGTCCGAGTGGACGGCGGGGCCCGTCACCGACGGCTTCCCGGTCGAGCTCGCCCACTGTCTGGGCGAGGACGGCGTCGCGGCCTACGACTACCGGCACCGGGTCTTCCACACCGAACTGGACACGGGCGCCGTGCAGGCCACGGTCGTGACGGGCTCGGCCGCCAAGGGCAAGGCGCTGGCCGCCCTGATCAACAAGAAGTTCCGTTCCTGTGCGGACCGCATCGAGCGGTCCGACCCGGAGATCCAGGCCGAGGGCCGGTACTACGGCTCGCTGCCGGTCGAGGAGGGCGCGCAGGTCCACGGGCTGCACACCAACGCCTCCTGGGGCGCCACCGACATCCACCTGCTGTCGGTGGGACGCGACGGCAGGACGGTCACCATCGTGAGCTGGGGGCAGATGGGCGACTTCGGCAACGCCCCGGTGGCCGCCTTCAAGAAGACGACGACCCTGGCCGTCGACAAGCTGTACTGACACCGGCGCCCGGAAGGCCACTGTCCGAAAGGGCACGGCCCGGAAGGGCATGGTCCGCAACGCACCGCACGACCACCGCGAACCCGGGGTCGTCCTCTCGCCACGGGGGTCGGGAGGACGGCCCCGCACACGTGGGTGGCCGTTGAAGTTCGGCCAATGTCCGGCCTTGAAGACGCCTTACGACCGCCGCATGACTGCCGCGTGGGTGACAGGGCATGGATTCCCCTGGACGTGTTCGAGCCGCAGGGGGAATCGACACCGGAACGTGGGCGGGGGCCATGAGAAGGCAGGCACAAGGGGGTCGTCCCGGCACGGCGGGGACCGGCTCGGCGACGACCGTGGACGGGACGGCCGACGGGGACGCGGAGCAGGCGCCGGCAGCGGCCCAGCTGCGACGTCGGCTGGGGCGCGCGGACCTGCGGGCGGTACCCGAGTCCCGCCACGACCTACGACAACTGCTCAGGCACTGGGGAAGGCCCGGACAGTCGGAGACGGCGGAGCTCCTCACCACCGAGCTCGTCACCAACGCGCTGATCCACACCGACCGGGCGGCGGTCCTGACGGCCACCGTCGGACCCCGTGGACTACGGGTCGAGGTACGGGACTTCGTGGACCACGAACCCCGGCCGCGGGTACCGGCCGCCGACGACGGTACGCACGGCCGTGGACTGGTCCTGGTCGAGTCCCTCGCCGACGCGTGGGGGATCAGGGCACACGGGGTGGGCAAGGCGGTCTGGTTCGAACTCGAAGCAAACGCCGCCTGACACCGGCGCCCTCGACGGGACGGGGTACGGCCCGTGCGGCCGTGCCCCGTCCCGTGCGGTGCCCCTCCCGTCCGCGTCAGCCGAACTGCTGCTCCAGGTCCTTGAGCTTGCGCTCGAGGGAGTCCAGACGCGGCAGCGCCTGCGTGTCGTCCTCCGCGGTGAGGTCGACCGTCATCGGATCGGAATGACCGCGTACCGGCTGCAGGGACGGACGCGAGCGGACGGGCAGGACGGCCTCCGGCGCCGCTATGGCAGGCTCCTTGGTCACCGCGTCGTCCGCCCGCTCCACCGTCGGGGCCTCCATGGGGTGGCCACCGCCGCCCACGAGAGCGCGGTGGCCCCGGCTGATGGCCTTCAGCCGCGCCCGCTCCACCCGCTCCTGGCCGCGCCGGCGCCGGCGTGTCTCGTCCTTCTGGCGCTGGTCCTCGCGGACCTCCTCGACCGCCTCCTCGAGGCTGCGCACGCCCTCCAGCAGCATCAGCGACCAGGCACGGTAGGTCTCCCGGGGAGCCCGCAGCCAGCGGACGATGCGGATCTGCGGCAACGGACGAGGCACCAGACCCTGTTCGCGCAGAGCGGCCCGGCGGGTCTGCTTCAGCGCGCGGTCGAACAGCACGGCCGCCGACAGGGACATACCCGCGAAGAAGTGCGGAGCGCCCGCGTGCCCTATGCCCCGGGGAGCGTGCACCCAGTTGAACCAGGCCGCGGCGAACGCGAAGGTCCACACGAGTATGCGGGAGCCGAGCGCCGCGTCACCGTGGCTGGCCTCGCGCACGGCGAGCACCGAGCAGAACATCGCCGCGCCGTCCAGACCGAAGGGCACGAGGTACTGCCAGCCGCCGGACAGGCCGAGGTTCTGCTCGCCGAAGCCGACCAGACCGTGGAAGGAGAGCGCGGCCGCCACCGCGGCACAGCAGAACAACAGGATGTAGGAGACCGTGCCGTACAGAGCCTCCTTGCGCCTGCGGCGCTCCTCGCTGCGCTCCCACGAGTCGTCCGCGCTCGTGTCCTTGACCGAGGAGCGCTTGCCGCGCGCGAGCACCGCCACCGCCGCCAGCATGCCCAGGAGCAGCACGGCGCCCGGAAGCAGCCAATTCAGCGATATGTCGGTCAGTCTCATCTAGGGGTCCCTTGCATTGGGATAGGGCGTAACGCCCGCCATAGTGGCCCAATCCCGCCGTCCCTCCGGGGATTTCGGGGCAAGTGGCCGCCATCGAAGTGCGAGGGGATGCCCAGGGCGCCGTTCTGCTCGAACTGACGCGTGAGGGGCGAGAGTTGGGTTCGAATGAGATTACCCGTACGGGTGGTTCGGTGGATACACCTTGCGGCAGGCGAGGGAATCGTGAAGACCCTGTGACCTTCGTGGTGGTGCGAAACCGGGCGTGCTCAGGGGCGTGCGGAGGGGCAGGCGAGTGACGCGAAGTCAACTCGCCTTCGCCACCGCCATGACGGCGTCTTCGGTGGGCATGCTGATGACCTTGCCGGTGGCCGCCCCTTCGCTCGCCCTTCCGTTCGGCTTTCCGGCGCCGCAGGTGCGCGGGCAGTTGGCGCAGGTGTCGTCGGGGCGCAGGGTGTAGAACATGCAGCAGCTGATCCGGTCCCGGGTGTGCGAGGCCTCGCCGCCGGGCCCGGTGACCGGGCGGAAACCCGCCGCGCCGACGTACGGCTTGGTGGCGCCCGGCAGCAGCAGTTCCAGCTCCCGCAGGGCCCGCTCCTCCTCGCCGAGCAGCTGCCCGACGTACCGCAGGCTCTCCACGATCTCGTCGGTCGCCATGCCCCACAGGGCGCGGCCGCGACGGCGCATCCTCGGGCCGAAGCCCGTCAGGACGGGTTCGAGGTGCTCGGCGACGGCGGCGCGCACCTCGGTGCGCAGGGCCTCCTCGTCCGGGACCACGCGGGCGCCGGGCAGTGCGGCCGCAGGGTCGTCCGGAAGGCAGGCGAACGTGTCGGGGCGTACGGCCATGCGGCCCACGGCGAGTCCGGCGGCGGCGCGGTCGAAGGAGACGTGGGTCACGGGGTAACGGGGCACGCGGCGGTGCAGGAACCACGGCACGGTGATCAGCAGGCAGGCGGGCCAGGCGTAGCGGTGCAGGCCGAAGCTGGCGACCACGTCGGGGCGGCCCTGCTGTCCGTAGTCCCGCAGCACCTGAGTCTCGTCCCAGGACAGGAAGGCGTCCAGGGCGGAGCCGCTGTCGCCCTCGGCGAGCGCGTCGGCGGACACCCAGGCGCCGCCCCGGGGGGTTTCCTCGTCGGTGGCGAGTTCCGTGACGGCGAGCGCCGGGAAGGCCTCCGCCAGGCGGGCGTACGCGTCCGCGACGGCCGAACCGGTCGCTGCCATGGGGCCACCCCTTCACGTGTCGCAGAACCGACCCGACGCCGAGCCAGTAAAGGTAAGCCTCACCTTACCCAAGATCCTCGAGATGTGAACCGGGGGGCCCGTGCCCGTATGGTGCTTGACGAGCGACTGACAAGCCGCCGTAATGACCTCAAGTACCGAAACGTCCCGAGGAGGACCCCGTGAGGCAGGGCACGAAGGGCTTCCCAGGGGCAGGTGGCACCGGGACCGGACGGGACGGCGCGGGGCCGGGCACGGGTGCGGGCAGGGCCAGGGCGCCCGGCCGGTCCGGCGTACGGGGCGGGGGGGCCGACGCCGCACCCGGCCGGGACGACGCCGTGCGCGGTGAGCACACCCACGGTGAGCCGGCCGCCGTCCTTCCCCGTCCCCGGACGCCCGTCCAGCGGTCCTCCGTGCGCGGGCAGATCCTCGCCGCGCTGCGCACCGCGCTGGTGACGGGCGACCTGCGGCCCGGCGCGGTGTACTCCGCGCCGGTGCTGGCCGAGCGGTTCGGGGTCTCCGCGACACCCGTCCGGGAAGCCATGCAGCAACTCACCCTCGAGGGCGCGGTCGAGGTCGTGCCCAACCGGGGCTTCAGGGTCGTCGAGCGGGGCGACCGGGAGCTCGCCGAACTGGCCGAGGTCCGGGCACTGATCGAGGTCCCGGTGGTGCTGCGGCTGGCCGGTACGGTGCCCGCCGAGCGCTGGGCGGAACTGCGCCCCCTCGCCGAGGCCACCATCCGCGCCGCCTCCTCCGGCTGCCGGGCCACGTACGCCGAGTCCGACCGCGCCTTCCACCGCGCGGTGCTCGCCCTCGCGGGCAACGAACAACTGGTCCGCATCGCCGAGGACCTCCACCGCCGCGCCCAGTGGCCCCTGGTCGGCACCGCCCCCGGCCCCCTCGGCCGGGCGGGGCTGGTGGCCGACGCCCACCAGCACACGACCCTGCTGGACGCGCTGATCGCGGGCGACCGGGACGCGGTGCGGTCACTGGTGGGGGAGCACTTCACCGGCGCGGCCCGAAGCACGGCGGCCCCGCCGCACCCCGGCACGCGGTAGCGGGGCCGCAGCCGCGGGCGTTCCTACGCCGTCGCCGCTCCCGGGGCCGGTGGGGCCAGCTGGCGGGACAGCCAGGTGGGGACGCCCCCGAGCAGGCGCAGCAGCCGGCGGGCCTCCTCGCGCAGCCGGGACGCCTCCGGCTCGGCCTCCGTGTCGGCGAGGGAGGCCAGGGCCGGGGCCGTGCCGACCAGGTAGCCCAACTCCTCACGGATCCGCAGCGATTCGGCGAAGCCGTGCCGCGCCTCCGCCAACTCTCCCTCCCGCAGGGCGAGTCCGGCGAGGTGACGCCAGGTGCCGGAGAGCAGCAGTGGGTCGGCGTGCGCGGTGGCGCCCGCGTGGGCGCGGCGGTACGCGGCCCGCGCCGACTGCGGGGAGCGGGCCAGGTTCTCGGCGATCAGCCCGCGCCGGAAGTCCAGCAGCGCCCGCGCCGGGGCCCCCGGAGGGATCAGCGCCGCCGCGCGCCCGAGCGCGGCCCGCGCCTCGTCGGCCCGGTCGCGCACCGCGAGCAGGGTGGCGGCGTAGGCCAGGTACCCGCGTTCACAAGCGGCGGCACCCCGTTCGTCGTCGGTGTCGGCCAGCGCCTCGGCCGTCCGCAGCGCGTCCTCGGCCTCGCCCCAGCCCGTCTCCGTGTACAGGCACCGCTCCACCAGGAGCGACGACCGCTGCAGCGCCGCGGCCGGGGTGTCCGGGGTGAGCAGGGCGGCGGCGTCGGCCCAGCAGGCGCGTGAGCGCAACCGCCATACCGCGGTCTGGAGGGGATCGTCACCAGCGGTCGTTCCGTTACCAGACATGGCGGTGTGCGCCACGTTGCCCTCCCCGAGCACGCCATCGAGCTGTTGAGTGGTGGCCGCATCTCAGCACGAACAACGGGGCCGGGCCAAGAGGGTGGGTGAAGGATTTCACAAAGTCGTGGATCAACGGACCCGAACGGTGGACCGTCCGACGGCGCCCGCGACTCCCCACCGGCGCACACCCCCACCACGCGCCACCCCCACCACGCGAACGCCGGCCGGCCGCTCGGCCGTCAGCTCATGCGGAGGGCCAGGAAGAAGTCCAGCTTGTCCTCCAGGCGGGACAGGTCGCGGCCCGTCAGCTGCTCGATGCGCCCCACCCGGTACCGCAGCGTGTTGACGTGCAGGTGCAGCCGGGCGGCGCAGCGGGTCCAGGAGCCGTCGCAGTCCAGGAAGGCCTCCAGCGTGGGGATCAGCTCGGCGCGGTGGCGCCGGTCGTAGTCCCGCAGCGGGTCCAGGAGACGTGCGGTGAAGGCCCGCCGTACGTCGTCGGGGACGAACGGGAGCAGCAGGACGTGCGAGGCCAGCTCGTGGTGGCCGGCCGCGCAGACCCGGCCCGGCCGCGCCGCGGCCACGCGCCGCGCGTGCCGCGCCTCCTCCAGGGCCCCGCGCAGCCCCTCCGCCGAGTGCACGGCCGCGCTGACCCCGAGGGTGAGCCGCCCGTCGCCGTCCAGACCGGCCGTCAGCGGCTCCCGTACGGACTCCAGCAGGGCGTCGGCGAGAAGCCCCCGCCCGTCGGCGCTGTCGTGCTCGCTCGCCACCGCGGGCAGCGGGACGAGCGCGACCGCCTCGTCCCCGGTGTACGCCACCGCGATCCGGTCGGAGTGCTCGGGTCCCGTCGACGCCGGGTCGACCAGGATCTCCTCGAGCAGCGTCTGCGCCGCCGCCCCGCCTCCGGACCCACCGCCGTCCCAGTCGACCCGCGCGACGACCACCTGCCAGTGCGGCGCGGCCCCGAGACCGGGCACCAGCACCGGCGCCGCCACCCGCAGCCGGGCCGCAACCTCGGCCGGCGCCGCGCCCGCCCGCACCAGCTCCAGCACCTCCTGCGCGAGCCGGCGCCGTACCGTGCGCGCCGCGTTCCGGCGGTCGCGCTCGACCGCGATCAGCTGGGTGACCCCGTACAGCAGGTCCAGCCGCTCCTCGGCCCAGTCCCCGGCGTCCGCCTCGACCACCAGCAGCCAGTCCGACAGCACCGTCTCCCGGCCGTCCCGCACCTCCGGGGAGGCCGGTGCGCCGTGCCCGCCGTGCCCGCCGTGCCCGCCGTGCGCGGCCTGCGGGGTCTGCGGGGCGGCCGCCACCGCCGGACCCGCGGGTCCGCCGCCGCGCACCGGGAAGAGGCTGTACGTCGTCCGGTCGTCCACGGTCACCCGGTGCGGTCCGGGGCGGCCGCCGCGGGCGGCCGCCAGCTGCTCCGCCGCGAGCCGCACGCACACGTCGTAGGGCAGCCGCGGCCCCGCCTTCGGACCGGCGATCAGCCGCCCGGTCGGCGAGAGCACCCACGCCCGCAGGTCCAGGTCGGTGCCGAGCAGGTCGAGCACCACGTCCGGGCCGCCGCCCGCCGGGCCCGACGTCATCAGCCGCCGATGCCGGTCCACCACGGCCGCGAGGTCCCCGGCCCGTTCGCCGGACACCTGCCGTACGACATGTTCGGTGACCGTCGCGAAGGCCACCGACTCGTGCACCGCGAACAGCGGCAGCCGGTGCCGCGCACAGGCCACGACCAGGTCGTCCGGGACGGTGCCCAGCTCCGCCTCGCCGGCCGCCAGGGCGACGACCCCCGCCTGCACCAGACGCCGTACGAACGGCTCGGAGTCGGCGGCGTCCCGGCGCCAGGCCAGACCGGAGAGCACGAGTTCCCCGCCGGAGAGATAGCGGCTGGGGTCCCTCAGGTCGGTGGTCATCACCCCGTGCACGGTGCGGTCCAGCTCGTCCTCGCCGCCGAGCAGCGCGAGCCCCAGCGCGTCGGTCTCCAGCAGTGCGCGCAGCCGCATTCTCGTCGCCGCCGTTCCCTGTCTCGATGTGTACCGATGTCTACGATGGGCTTGTGGAGGGCCCACCCGGAGGCCGTGGAAGGTCCGCGAAGGGCCTTTCCCGCAGCGCCCGGGTGAGTGGCCGATCCGGCACGGTCGGCCGTCCCCCGGACTGTGTACTCCGTCTCTTCCGTGTCCGTTGTTTCCGGAGGAAGACAAGGAGGTGACCGAGGTCCTCTTTTCATATGAATCTACAAGATGCCCCTGCTGGCCAGGCAACTCCTTCATGTCTTCCGTGACTGACCCAGGTGGAGCAGCGGGCGGTGTACTGAGCCCACTTCGCGTGAATCCCCCATGAACGAGCCGGGCCCGCCGCACACGGATTGGCTCGATCCGTACGAACCCCGAGACGAAGAAGAGAGCCGGTCATGGACTTCCTTCGCCCCGCCAGTTGGGAGGAGGCGCTCGCCGCGAAGGCCGAGCACCCCACCGCTGTGCCGATTGCGGGTGGCACCGACGTGATGGTCGAGATCAACTTCGACCACCGCAGGCCCGAGTACCTCATGGACCTCAACCGCATCGGCGACCTCACCGAGTGGGAGGTCGGCGGGGACACCGTACGGCTCGGCGCCTCCGTCCCC
Source organism: Streptomyces sp. NPDC058632 (assembly GCF_042717095.1). Classification (NCBI taxonomy): domain Bacteria; kingdom Bacillati; phylum Actinomycetota; class Actinomycetes; order Kitasatosporales; family Streptomycetaceae; genus Streptomyces; species Streptomyces sp. NPDC058632. The sequence goes on from NZ_JBHXQZ010000006.1 coordinate 114,641, forward strand.
TACACGAGGATCATGGAACACCTGCGAGCCGAACTGCCGGGCCTCGCCCTCGCCGCCCACACCGTCGCCTCCCCGCAGATCCGCAACCGCGGCGGGGTCGGCGGCAACCTCGGCACCGCCTCCCCGGCCGGTGACGCCCACCCGGCGCTGCTCGCCGCCGGCGCCGAGGTCGAGGCCGCGTCGGTGCGCGGGTCCCGCCGCATCCCGGTCGACGCCTTCTACACCGGTGTGAAACGCAACGCGCTGGCGCCCGACGAGCTGATCCGCGCCGTCCACATCAAGAAGGCCGACGGACCGCAGCAGTTCTCGAAGGTCGGCACCCGCAACGCGATGGTCATCGCCGTGTGCGCGTTCGGCCTGGCCCTGCACCCCGGCACCCGCACGGTCCGCACCGGCATCGGCTCGGCGGCGCCCACCCCCGTACGGGCCACCACCGCCGAGGAGTTCCTGAACGCGGCGCTCGACGAGGGCGGCCTCTGGGACAACAGGAAGACCGTCCCGCCGTCGGTGGCCGAGCAGTTCGCCGGCCTCTGCTCCGCCGCCTGCAACCCGATCGACGACGTCCGCGGCACCGCGAGCTACCGCAGGCACGCCGTCGGCGTCATGGCCCGCCGCACGCTGACCTGGGCCTGGGAGTCGTACCGCGGCACCCGCCGTATCACCGAGGGAGCCGCGTGATGCGTGTCCACTTCACGGTCAACGGACGGCCCCAGGAGGCCGACGACGTGTGGGAGGGCGAGTCCCTGCTGTACGTGCTGCGCGAGCGGCTCGGCCTGCCCGGGTCCAAGAACGCCTGCGAACAGGGGGAGTGCGGCTCCTGCACGGTGCGCCTCGACGGCGCCCTGGTGTGCTCCTGCCTCGTCGCGGCCGGCCAGGCCGAGGGGCGCGAGATCGTCACGGTCGAAGGGCTGGCCGACCTCGCCCGGCAGCGCTCCCGCACCGCGGAGGGCGGTACCGGACTCGCTCCGGTCCAGCAGGCGTTCATCGACGCCGGGGCCGTCCAGTGCGGCTTCTGCACCCCGGGCCTGCTGGTCGCCGCCGACGAGCTGCTCGAACACAACCCCAGCCCGAGCGACGCCGACATCCGTGAGGCACTCTCGGGCAACCTGTGCCGCTGCACGGGCTACGAGAAGATCATGGACGCGGTCCGCCTCGCGGCCGCCCGCCAGTCCGACCGGTCCGCCCGGTCCGCCCGGTCCGAGGGGGCCTGAACGATGAGCACCCGCACCCCCGAGCCCTCCGGACCGGCCGCCGGCCCTCTCGGCGCGCCCACCACCGTCACCCAGGGCGCCCCGGCCGGAGGTGGCGTCGGTGAGTCGACCCTTCGCCCCGACGGCACCCTCAAGGTCACCGGCGAGTTCGCGTACTCGTCCGACCTGTGGCACGAGGACATGCTCTGGGGCCAGATCCTGCGCTCCACGGTCGCGCACGCCGAGATCGTCTCGATCGACACCTCCGGGGCCCTCGCCCTGCCGGGCGTCCACGCCGTCCTCACCTACGACGACCTGCCGACCGCGGTGCGCCACTACGGCCTCGAGATCCAGGACACCCCCGTCCTCGCCCACGGCAAGGTCCGTCACCACGGCGAGCCCGTCGCCGTCGTCGCCGCCGACCACCCCGAGACCGCGCGCCGCGCCGCCGCGAAGATCAAGGTCGAGTACCGCGACCTGCCCGTCGTCACCGACGAGGCCTCCGCGCTCGCCCCCGACGCGCCCCTCGTCCACGAGCACCGCGACGATCACCACAACCGGCACGTCGCCCACCCCAACATCGTCCACCGCCAGCCGATCGTGCGCGGCGACGTGGCACGGGCCCGCGGACGCGCCGACGTCGTCGTCGAGGGCGAGTACACCTTCGGCATGCAGGACCAGGCCTTCCTCGGCCCCGAGTCCGGGCTCGCCGTCCCCGAGGAGGACGGCGGCGTCCACCTCTACGTCGCCACCCAGTGGCTCCACTGCGACCGGCGCCAGATGGCGCCCGTACTCGGCCTGCCCGAGGACAAGGTACGGATGACCCTGGCCGGTGTCGGTGGCGCGTTCGGCGGCCGCGAGGACCTGTCCATGCAGATCCACGCGTGCCTGCTCGCCCTGCGCACCGGCAAGCCCGTCAAGATCGTCTACAACCGCTTCGAGTCCTTCTTCGGCCACGTCCACCGCCACCCGGCCAAGCTCTTCTACGAGCACGGCGCCACCCGCGACGGCAAGCTGACCCACGTCACGTGCCGCATCGTCCTCGACGGCGGCGCGTACGCCTCCGCCTCCCCGGCCGTGGTCGGCAACGCCGCCTCCCTCGGCGTCGGGCCGTACGTCGTGGACGACGTCGAGATCGAAGCCCTCGCCCTCTACACCAACAATCCGCCCTGTGGCGCGATGCGCGGCTTCGGCGCGGTCCAGGCGTGCTTCGCCTATGAGGCCCAGATGGACAAGCTGGCCGGGCGACTGGGCATGGATCCGGTGGAGTTCAGGCGGCTCAACGCCATGGAGCAGGGCACCGTCATGCCCACCGGGCAGGTCGTCGACTCCCCGGCGCCGGTCGCCGAACTCCTGCGCCGCGTCAGGGCGATGCCGATGCCGCCCGAGCGGCAGTGGGAGAGCAGCGAGGGGGCCGATGTGCGCCAGCTGCCCGGCGGCCTGTCCAACACCACCCACGGCGAAGGCGTCGTACGCGGTGTCGGCTACGCGGTCGGCATCAAGAACGTCGGTTTCTCCGAGGGGTTCGACGACTACTCCACCGCGCGTGTGCGGATGGAGGTGGTCGGCGGTCGGCCCGTGGCCACCGTGCACACCGCGATGGCGGAGGTCGGGCAGGGCGGAGTCACCGTCCACGCCCAGATCGTCCGGACCGAGCTGGGCGTCGGCCAGGTGACCATCCATCCCGCCGACACTCGGGTGGGATCGGCCGGTTCGACCTCCGCCTCCCGGCAGACGTACGTCACCGGAGGCGCGGTCAGGAACGCCTGCGAACTCGTCCGGGGGGAGGTCCTGGAGCTCGGCCGGCGCAGGTTCGGCTCGTACCACCCGGCGTGGGCGACGGCCGAACTGCTGCTGGAGGGGGGCAAGGTCGTCACCGACGGCGGCGAGGTACTGGCCGATCTGGTGGACGTCCTCGGGGACGAGGCCGTCGAGGTGGAGGAGGAATGGCGGCACCGGCCGACCGAACCCTTCGACCTGCGCACCGGCCAGGGCAACGGCCATGTCCAGTACACCTTCGCCGCACACCGCGCCGTCGTCGAGGTCGACACCGAACTCGGTCTCGTCAAGGTGATCGAGCTGGCCTGCGCCCAGGACGTCGGCAAGGCGCTCAACCCGCTGTCCGTCATCGGCCAGATCCAGGGCGGCACCACCCAGGGCCTGGGCGTGGCGGTCATGGAGGAGATCGTCGTGGACCCGAGGACGGCGAAGGTGCGCAACCCCTCCTTCACCGACTACCTCATCCCCACCATCCTCGACACGCCGGTCATCCCCGTCGACGTGCTCGAACTCGCCGACGACCACGCGCCGTACGGGCTGCGCGGCGTCGGCGAGGCCCCCACCCTGTCGTCCACCCCGGCGGTCCTCGCGGCTGTCCGGGACGCGACCGGCCTTGAACTGAACCGCACACCGGTCCGCCCGGAACACCTCACCACCACCGTGTGACGCACCCACCGGCGCGGGGCAGCCGCCCGGGACGGGCAGGCCCTGGCCGCTACCGGGGCCCGCGGACCCCTGCCGAGGAGAACGACAGATGCTGGACATCGCCGAGGAACTGCACCGGTGGACCGCACAGGGCCGTGACTTCGCGGTCGCCACCGTCGTGGCGGTCACCGGCAGCGGGCCCCGCGGGCCCGGCGCCGCGCTGGCGGTGGACACCGACGGCACGGTCGTCGGCTCGGTCTCCGGCGGCTGCGTCGAGGGTGCGGTGTACGAGCTGTGCCGGCAGGCCCTCCAGGACGGCGAAACCGTCCTCGAACGCTTCGGCCACAGCGACGAGGACGCCTTCACCGCCGGTCCGACCTGCGGCGGCGTCATCGACATCCTCGTCACACCGGTACGGGCGGCCGACCCCGCCCGCCCGGTGCTCACCGCCGCGCTCGCCGCCGCCGCGGGCGGGCGGGCGGCAGCCGTGGCGCGGATCGTGGGCGGCCCGGCCCACCTGATGGGCCGCGCTCTCACGGTCCGCCCCGACGGCTCGTACGAGGGAGGTTTCGGAGCCCACCCGGAACTGGACCGCACGGCGGTGGCGGAGGCCGGCGCGCTGCTGGCCGCGGGCCGCACCGGCACCCTGGAGATCGGCGCGGAGGGCTCGCGCTGCGGAGCGCCGCTCACGCTCCTGGTCGAGACGTCGGTCCCGCCGCCCCGGATGATCGTCTTCGGCGCGATCGACTTCGCTTCGGCGCTGGTCCGGGCCGGCGGGTTCCTCGGCTACCGCGTCACCGTGTGCGACGCGCGCCCCGTGTTCGCCACCCGGGCACGCTTCCCGGACGCCGACGAGCTCGTCGTCGACTGGCCGCACCGGTACCTGGAGCGCACCGGGGTCGACGCGCGTACGGTCCTGTGCGTCCTGACCCACGACGCCAAGTTCGACGTACCGCTCCTGCGGCTCGCCCTGCGCCTCCCGGTCGCCTACGTGGGCGCGATGGGCTCCCGCCGCACGCACCTGGACCGCACCGCCCGCCTGCGTGAGGCCGGCGTCACCGACCGGGAACTGGCCCGCCTGCACTCACCGATCGGCCTCGACCTCGGCGCCCGCACCCCGGAGGAGACGGCCGTGTCCATCGCCGCCGAGATCGTCGCCACCCGCCGAGGCGGCACCGGTCTCCCCCTCACGGGTGCCCTCACCCCGATCCACCGCGACCGCGAACCCGATCGCGCCTCCGCGTCCGTCGGCGGAACCGGTCCGACGGTGTGATGGACAACAGAGATGCCATCGGCCCGGGCGCGGGCCCGGCGGTGCCGGTGACACCTGCCGGCGGCACCTCCGTCACGGCTGCCGCAGCAGGGTGTTCACCGCCCGGCCGAACACCCGGCGGGAGACGGCTCGCAGGGCCGGGTCGCAGAAGCCGGGCAGGAAGCGGACGCGCAGGTCCTCGCGCCACAGCACGCGGGTGCGGCCGCCCGGTCCCGGGCGGACCTCGATCTCCGCCCAGCCCCCGACCACGCGGCCCCGCTTCTCCAGCCGGCACAGACCGGGTGAGCCGTCGACCGGCGGCCGCCAGACGGTCACCTCCATCCGGTCGTCGAGGGCGACCGGGCCGAGGCCCGAGCGGGCGACGAAGACCGTGCCCTCACCGGTGGGCGGGGGAGTGGTCACGGTGACCCGGGTGAGCGGGACCGCCGTCCCGTGGCGGGGCCACTCCGTGAGCCGACGCCAGGCCTCGTCGAGCGGGAGCGGTGCCGTGCGCTGGAGATGGAAGGTGGCCACGGGGCGATCCTAAGGAATCAGGGCAGACCGGGGGCCCGGCCGGGCGCGTGTCACCCGCCCGGCCCAGTCGGCGCGCGAGTCCACCGCGGGCCCACCGCGGGCCCACCGCGGGGCCGGCGCGGGCGAGGGCCGGGTGCGGGGGCGTATCGGCAGTACCTGGCGCATCCGGTGCTCCGTGCGTTCGGCCACTTCGCGCGTCTCCGCCAGAACGTCCCCGAGCTCGCGCACGAGGCCCTCGCAGACCGGGAGGCGAACGGGTCCGGTCCGGTGCCCGGGGGCATGTCCGGGGCCGTGCGCGGACCTGCCGGGTCCATCGGTGCGATCGGTGCCGGTGGGATGGGAAGTCACTGAGGAGCCCTTCGTCGTGGGGTCGTTCCGGGTTCTGGCCTACGGCATGCGGAAGGGGCCGTTCCTCAGGCCCCGCAGGACTCGGCGTCCGATCCCCGTCGCGGTGTCACACACCCCGGGAATGCCCTGGACCGGGCGCAATGGTCGCGGGACGTTCCGGCCCTTGCGGACAGGTGGTGGCCGCAAGCCTCGCTAACGTACTGGTATGACGAAGACGAAGCGGAGCGTCACCCCGGCCCAGGGGCCGTCCGCCGTGCTCGGCACCCGGGCCCTGAACCGTGCCACCCTCGCCCGGCAGCTGCTCCTGCGGCGCTCCCCCCTGTCCGCGGAGGCGGCCGTCGGGCATCTGGTCGGGCTCCAGGCGCAGAACGTCAAGCCGCCGTACTACGCCCTCGCCGCCCGCCTCGACGGCTTCACCCCCGAGGCGCTGTCCCGGCCGATGGCCGACCGAGCGGTGGTCCGCATCGTCACCCTGCGCTCGACCATCCACACCCACACCGCCGACGACTGCCTCACCCTGCGCCCCCTGGTCCAGCCCGCCCGCGACCGCGAACTCGCCCTCTTCCGCAAGGGGCTGACCGGCGTCGACCTCGACCGGCTGACCGCGCTCGCCCGGGACCTCGTCGAAGCCGAACCGCGCACCATGACGCAACTGCGCGAGGCCCTGCTGAAGGAGTGGCCCGACGCCGACCCGCAGGCCCTCTCCGTCGCCGCCCGGTGCAGGCTGCCCCTCGTCCAGATCACCCCGCGCGGACTGTGGGGCCAGAGCGGCCAGGTGACGCTCACCACCGCCGAACGATGGCTGGGCCGCCCCGCCGAGCCCTCCCCGGGGCCGGACACCGCGGTACTGCGCTACCTCGCCGCCTTCGGGCCCGCCTCCGTGAAGGACATGCAGGTCTGGGCCGGACTGACCAGACTGCGTGAGGCCTTCGACCGCCTCCGGCCGCGCCTGGTCACGTTCCGCGACGAGTACGGCGTCGAGCTCTTCGACCTCCCCGACGCGCCCCGGCCCGCCCCTGACACCCCGGCCCCGCCGCGGTTCCTGCCCGAGTTCGACAACCTGCTCCTCTCCCACGCCGACCGCACCCGCGTCGTACCCCACGAGCTGCGGGGCAGCACCTGGCGGGGGAACATCTCCTACCGCGCACTCCTCGACGACGGCTTCCTGGCGGGAGTGTGGAAGCTGGACGAACACGCCCTGGTGATCGAGTCGTTCGGCCCGCTCACCAGGGCCCGGCGGGACGAGATCACCGCCGAGGGGGAGCGGATGCTGCAGGTGATGCACCCGGACACGGCGTACGACATCCGCTTCGGAGCCGTGCGCCGGTGACGGGGCGGGGGAGGGAAGGGGAGGGGACGACGGGAGGGAACGCGGTATCGACGAGCGGCATGGATAGGGGGCGTTGGTGGGGGGCGGGGTGAACACCCCCCAACCCCACCGCACCAAAAAACGCGTAAAAAACAAAACAAAAAGTATGATATAAAAAAAAAACA
>NZ_JBHXQZ010000007.1:0-24060 GCF_042717095.1 Streptomyces sp. NPDC058632
GCTCACTGTCGGTGAGCCGGGCCGCGGCGCGATCCGGTGGGCGATACTGGGTTCGAACCAGTGACCTCTTCGGTGTGAACGAAGCGCTCTCCCACTGAGCTAATCGCCCGGACGCAGGAAGAACATTACCCCATGTCAGGGAGTGCCCGTGACGGGCGGGGACCGGTGGCGACGCCCCCGCCGGGGCTCACTGGTTCTCGATCTTCCAGGGCATCGCGAGGCCGAACTTCCACAGGTAGACCCCGGCCAGCGCGGCCGCGATCACGAGCCCGAGGGAGGTCAGGATGATGTTCCGGCGCCGCACCCGGGGATCGAGTGCGCGCTGTGCCGCCTCGGTGACCTTGCGCTTGGTCCACCGGAGCACCAGCTGGGCCCAGACGAACTCGGTCGCCCAGATCGCCATGCCGCCGAAGATCACCACCCAGCCCGGCCCCGGGAGCACCAGCATGGCGGCGCCGGCCACCACGACCGCGAGCCCCACGATGAAGACGCCCACCTGCCAGCTCAGATGCAAGGTGCGGCGCGCCTTGACGAAGGCCGGCGCCCTGGACCCCAGCGCCCGCTCGTCCGATGCCTGGTCGGTCCTGTCCATTCCCGCTCGATCCGCCGTCATGGCCGCCTCGCCGGGTGTGTCACTCCCCGTGTTCATACAGCCAAACACTACCGGAGCCCATCACGTCACCGGAACGGGCGCAGTTCGCGAACGATCTCTCGGCCGGTTGAGTTACGCAAATCCATGCAAACCGCTCAGAGGGGTTTACAACGGCACCGTAGGTGGCATGTCGATTTCGCCGACGTGCGAATCCCCGAGCGCACACTGAGCGAAAGGCCCTGGCGCTTATGAACACCACGGTCAGCTGCGAGCTGCACCTGCGCCTCGTTGTGTCGAGCGAGTCCTCCCTGCCTGTCCCCGCAGGCCTGCGGTACGACACGGCCGACCCCTACGCCGTGCACGCCACCTTCCACACCGGAGCCGAGGAAACCGTCGAGTGGGTGTTCGCCCGCGACCTCCTCGCCGAAGGGCTTCACCGCCCCACGGGCACCGGCGACGTCCGCGTCTGGCCGTCGCGCAGTCATGGCCAGGGCGTCGTCTGCATCGCCCTGAGCTCTCCGGAGGGCGAGGCTCTGCTCGAGGCCCCGGCACGGGCTCTGGAGTCCTTCCTGAAGCGTACGGACGCCGCCGTGCCCCCCGGCACGGAACACCGGCACTTCGATCTCGATCAGGAGCTCTCGCACATTTTGGCGGAAAGCTAGGCGAGGGTTCACCGAACTGCCCGGCGCCGTCGACTCGGGGTGACGGCTCGGGCCCTGACAGCCGTGCGACGGCACACAACGGCGCCGACGCCGCGGGATACCGCGGACGGCGCCGTTGTGCTGCGCGCGGTCTCGGCAGGAAACCCTGGTGGGCTCATGGGCGTTTCCCAGCTGCTCTCAGCCGTGTGCGAGCGGGGAGCGCTCACGGGCCCGCGGGAGCCACTACCATCGGCCAGCATCGGCGGGCGCCCGCCCGACCCTCAGGCCAGGGAGCGAATCGTGCTGATCACCCACGACACCCGGTGTGCGCTGGACACCGTGGTGGATCTGGTGAACTCCTCGCCGGAGGACGACTCGGCACCGGACGGACTGCCGGACGTCCCGGCTCTCGAGGCCTTCGTGCGCAGCCACGAGGTCAGCGAGGTCGGGGTCCTCACGGAGTTCGACCTCTCGGCGGTGCGCAGGATTCGCGGACGGTTCGCATCGGTCTTCGCCGCCCCCGACGCCCACAGTGCCGCCAAACTGATCAACGAGCTGATCGCGGCCGCGGGCACCACGCCCCGGCTCACCAACCACGACGGCTACGACTGGCACGTGCACTACTTCGCCCCCGGTGCCTCGGTCAGTGATCATCTGGCGGCCGACTGCGGGATGGCGCTGGCGTTCTTCGTGGTCGCCGGTGAGCAGGAGCGGCTGCGGCGCTGCGAGGCCCCGGACTGCCGGCACGCCTTCGTCGATCTCTCCCGCAACCGCTCACGCCGCTACTGCGACAGCCGCACCTGCGGCAATCGCCTGCACGTCGCCGCGTACCGGGCGCGACGCAAGGAGGCGGCGGGCTGAGCGTACGGAGCGGGAAGAGGCCGTACTCCGGGCCGTACGCGACCGGGGCGAACCGGCTGAGCCGCGTAAGCCGGGCGCACGGACGACGGACCCTCCGATGCCGTGCCGACGCGGTCCCGACGGGTGGCGCCGGGTACCGCGGGTACGGCTCACAGCCAGAGCAGGTCGTGCAGGGCAGCCGTGAGCAGCAGACACCCGATCACCGCAAGGAAGATCATCAGCGGTGGCTGGGAAAGGGCGAAGAGGCATCCACGCGGCTCGTCCTGCGGCGGCGCGGCCTCGCTCTGTGTCGTGTCCAGCATCTCGCGGCGATCATGACGCATCGAGAGCACTCGATGCGATCACCCCTCACGGACTGAACGCCCGCGCGTCGTTTCCGCCAGTCATGGTCCGGGTTGTGATCGTTTACGCACGCCCCGGGACTGTCTGTGACGCTTCGGCCCGTTTCCGTCCGCTTCCGCGTCACACCCGTCACCTGCGGTGCGGCACCCGGTGCGCCTGTCCACGCCACCTTCATATGCCGTGCTTCTTGAGGATCGCCTCGATGTCGCTGAAGTCGTCGTCGCCCTTGGGCGCGGCCGTGGGCCGGGGCGCGGCCTGGCGGGAGCCGGGGCCCAGGGAGGGGGCCGATGCCGTGGGTGCCACTGCCCCGGGCTGCGCGGACGCGTCGGCCGTACGGCGCTGCTGTTTGCGTTCCTTCCGCTCCTGGCGGGTGCCGCCGCGCCGGCGCTCCACCGCGCGCGTGGTCATGAACAGCACCCAGGACAGGCCCAGCACGCCGAAGCCCGCCCAGGCCGTGGGGCTGATGGCGGTGTCGGCCAGCCACTCGACGACACCGGTCATCACCAGGCCGATGGGGACGAGCGCGTAGGCGGCGACGCGGGTCGCGGTGAGGAAGCGCTTGCGGTAGGCGGTGACCAGCGCGATGCCCAGGCCTGCCGCGGAAACGGCGGAGCAGACGGTCTCGGCAATCATCCGGTCCTCCAGGCGGGGTTCGGCGGCATCGGGCACTTCGTCCTTTCCATCCTGCACCTTCCGGACCCCACCGGGCCATGCTCCGGCCGCAGATCAGGGACATCTCCGGGTCGGCTCCTCCGCAGGTGCCGGTGCTGTGCACTCCCCCGTGTGCGGCTCCGCCCGGGCGGGGGGACCCGGATCGCGTCGACTTCCTCCTCCGCTCTGTGACCGCATGCCGTCGGCCCCTCCGACGTGAACCGCCGTGACGGGCCCGCGGGCCCGTCGGTCCCCAGGTCCGGTTGGGTGCCGCGGGGCGGGGCTGGAAGACTGTCGGTCATGAGTGACTCCTCCCCCGGCCGTGCCGCCGCCCCCGTGCTCGACGTGTGGTGCGAGCTGCAGTGCTCGGACTGCCGTGACGCCCTCGACGATCTCCACACCCTGCGCGCCCGGTACGGCGACCGTCTGGAGCTGCGGCTGCGGCACTTCCCGCTGGAGAAGCACAAGCACTCCTTCGCCGCCGCCCAGGCCTTCGAGGAGGCGGCCGGGCAGGGGCAGGGCTGGGCCTACGCCGAGGCCGTGCTGGGACGGGCCGAGGAACTGGGCCGTGAGGGCGAACCCTTCCTGGTCGAGGCCGCCCGGGAACTCGGACTGGACGCCGAGGAGTTCGACACCGCGCTGATCGACGGCCGGCACATCCTGATCGTGGACGCCGACCAGGCCGAGGGCAAGGCGATCGGGGTGACCGGCACCCCGACCTATGTCATCGGCGGCGAGCGTCTCGACGGCGGCAAGAGCCAGGAGGGCCTGCGCGAGCGCGTCGAGGAGATCGCGGACCGGCTCCTCGCCGAGCGGGACGGCTGACCGGGAAGCTCCTTCGCCCGGCCCCTACAGCAGGTGCTTGTACATCGTGCACTGCGTCGTCCCGTAGCCGAGTGAGGCGTAGAGCCGCTCCGCCGGGGTGTTGCCCGCGAAGACGTTGAGCCCGATGACACGTTTCCCCGCGGCGATCGCCTGCGCCTCGGCGAGCAGCATGAGGGAGCGTCCGTGCCCCCGGCCGCGGTGCGCGGTGCCGGCCTCGACGTCGAACACGAAGGCCTGTTCCCCGCGTACCGAGAGCCACAGCGTGCCCACGGGGGCGCCCTCCTGTTCGAGGACGCTGAGGATCATGCCCTCCGAGTCCCGTCCGTCGGGCAGCAGGGCGGCGTGGTCCTCGGCCGCCTTGGCCCGCGCCTCGGACTCCGGCACACCGCGTTCGGTCCAGCTCCGCGCGTACTCCGCCTCGCTCGCGGCCGACCACGGGCCGTACTCGGCGTCGGTCATCGGCCGTCCGCTGCTGCCCTCCGGCAGGGCGGGCGGGACGTCCCCCAGCGCCTTTTCCATGGTGTAGTTGCGCACGACGTAGCCGAGCGCCGTGGCGAGGCGGAACGCGGGCCCGGCGGCCCCGGCCGCCCCCGTCCCCTCCCCCTCGGCGGGGACCCTTGCCTCGATGCGGCGGCAGCCCCAGCCGCGCGCGATCTCCTCGGCGGCGAGCGCGGCCACCGTGCCCCGGCCGCGTCTGCGGTCCGGTTCCTCGATCCGCAGGCTCATGATCCGGGCCACGGCGTCGCCGAAGACGGGATGTGTACCGAGGTGTATGCGTCCGACGGGACGGCTGTTGACACACACCTGGTAGTGGCGGGAGCGCGTGCCGTCGGGATTCTGCTGGAGCGGCTCGGCCGGCCGCAGGGTCGTGGTCATCACGGAAGTTCTACCCCCTGCGGCCGCTCGGATCAGCCGCATGTCACGCACCGGGTCCGGGCACGGACCCCGGCCTCGTCACGGGTCGAGGTCGGCCGCCGCGTGCTCGTCGAAGATCCGCATGGCCTTGGCCGTCACCGGGCCCGGGGCACCGGGCAGTTCGCGGTCGTCGACGCGGTGCACGGCCTGCACGTCGCGCAGGGTGGAGGTGAGGAAGACCTCGTCGGCCCGCTGGAGGACGTCCATCGGCAGATCGCTCTCGGCGGCGCCGGTCCACTCGACGGCCAGCGCCCGGGTGATGCCCGCGAGGCAGCCGGAGGCGACCGGCGGGGTGTGGATCTCGCCGTCCAGGACGACGAAGACGTTGGACCCCGTGCCCTCGCAGAGCCGGCCGACGGTGTTGCCGAACAGCGCCTCGGAGGCGCCCTGTTCGCGGGCGCGGGCGAGGGCGACGACGTTCTCGGCGTAGGAGGTGGTCTTCAGGCCGGTGAGCGCGCCGCGTTCGTTGCGGGTCCACGGGACGGTGATCACGGCGGTGGAGTCGGGGTGGCGGGTGGTGTCGCCCAGGGCGACGACGAGGGTCGGGCCGTGCTCGCCGCGGTCGGAACCCAGGGGACCGTGGCCGCCGGTGAAGGTGATGCGCAGCCGGCCGAGCGGCATCGGGTTGGCCTCGAGGACGGCCGCGCAGGCGCGGCGGACCTCGCCGAGGTCGGGTTCGGGCAGGCCGAGGCCCCGGGCCGAGCGGGCCAGCCGGTCGAGATGCCGGGTCAGCGCGAACGGCCTGCCGTTCACGGCCTTCACCGTCTCGAAGATGCCGTCGCCCACGGTCAGTCCGTGGTCGAAGACGGAGACGCGGGCGGACTCGATGTCCTGCAGCCCGCCGTCGAGCCAGATCTTCACCTCAGGGTCCCTTCACTCACCTCGTGCCTGCCCGACGCTACCGCGAGCAGCCGGGATGCCTTCAGCTCGGTCTCCCGCCACTCCCCCTCCGGGTCGGAACCCCAGGTGATGCCGGCTCCGGTGCCGAACCGGAGCAGGGCGCGGCCGTCCGGCTCCCGGTCGATCCAGAAGGTGCGGATGCCCACCGCAAGACCGGCGGTGCCCCGGTCGGCGTCGACCCAGCCGACGCCCCCGCAGTACGGGCCCCGGGGCACCGGTTCCAGGGCGTCGATGATGCGCAGGGCGCTCGACTTGGGCGCGCCGGTGACGGAGCCGGGCGGGAACGCGGCGGCGAACAGCTCGGGCCAGCCGGCCCCGGAGCGCAGTTCGCCCCGCACCGTCGACACCAGGTGCACCAGCCCAGGATGCTTCTCGACGGCGCACAGGTCGGGCACGGTGACGCTGCCGGTGGCGCAGACCTGGCCGAGGTCGTTGCGGACCAGGTCGACGATCATCACGTTCTCGGCGTAGTCCTTCTCGAGGAGGTCGGCCTCGGTGCGTCCGGTGCCCTTGATCGGCCCGGATGCGACGACGCGCCCCTCGCGGCTCAGGAAGAGCTCGGGCGACGCGGTGGCGATCTCCACACCGTACCCCGGCAGGCGAATCGTTCCTGCGTACGGCGCCGGGTTGCCGCGGGCCAGCAGGGCGGTGAGGGCGTCCACGTCGGCGTCGGCCGGGACGGGAGCGGAGAGTACACGGCAGAGGTTGGCCTGGTACACCTCGCCGGCGGCGATGTGCTCGCGGACGCGCCGCACTCCGGCCACGTACGCGGCGTGGTCCAGGGAGGACGTCCAGTCACCGGCCGCCGGCCCGCGCCAGCCGCCCGGTACCGGCGCGGGCACCTGCTGCTCGCGTACGTCGCGGAAGCGCGCGCAGGTCAGACGGCCCTCGAAGTCCGCGCAGACGGCCCAGAATCCCTGCGACTCCAGGGCGGCCGGATCGTCGGTTACGTCGAGGAGGCCGGTGGCGACGCGGCTGCCGAAGCGGGCGAGGGGTGTCGGATCGAGCACACCGTCGAGTCTAGGGCGGGGGTCGTCGAGGTGGCCCGGCCGTGTCCGTGAGCAGGCGCAGCGCAGCACGCTGCACAAACGGGTTTTTGTGCTGGCCCCGGAATCCGCTAGAGTTCACCACGTCGCCGGAACGCGCAAGCGGACCGGACCGGCAGGCGGACGTAGCTCAGTTGGTAGAGCGCAACCTTGCCAAGGTTGAGGTCGCGAGTTCGAACCTCGTCGTCCGCTCGAAGGATCGGGGGCCTCCCGGGCCCCCGCACTCCTGGTGGAGTGGCCGAGAGGCGAGGCAACGGCCTGCAAAGCCGTCTACACGGGTTCAAATCCCGTCTCCACCTCCATGGACGATTAGCTCAGCGGGAGAGCGCTTCCCTGACACGGAAGAGGTCACTGGTTCAATCCCAGTATCGTCCACTGGATCTTCGGATCCTCCGCGCGATTAGCTCAGCGGGAGAGCGCTTCCCTGACACGGAAGAGGTCACTGGTTCAATCCCAGTATCGCGCACGCACCGCCCATGGTCCGCTCCTCGGAGTGACCGTGGTCCCGAGGACGATTAGCTCAGCGGGAGAGCGCTTCCCTGACACGGAAGAGGTCACTGGTTCAATCCCAGTATCGTCCACATCGCCCGGAACCCCCGGCCGCTCAGGCGGCCGGGGGTTCCGTCGTCGTGTCAGGACCCGCTCAGGACGAGAAGAGCATGCGGCCGAAGCCCTTGTTCCGGTGGTGGCCGTGGTGGTGACCGCCCTGGTGGCCGCCGTGCGGGGCGCCCCACGCGGGCTGGGGCGGTGCCGGGTACGCCTGCGGGGCGGCGGGGGGCGGCGGTGCGGCCTGCTGGGACCACTGGTTCTCCAGCCGGGTCAGCGACTCCAGCTCGCCGTAGTCGAGGAAGATCCCTCGGCAGCCGCTGCACTGCTCGATCTGGACACCGTTGCGGTTGTAGGTGTGCATCGGCGCACGACACTTCGGACACTGCATGATCGGTTCAACTCCTCGCCGGTCGGACCTGCTTCAGGTATCTCCAGGACAGTTTCTGTCCGACTGCGGTCGGTTGTACCCTACTTCGACGATTCGTGCGCCAATTCGGTTGGGGCCGCGGCTATGCGCCGGCAGGCGTCGATCAGGGCGTGGTCCACCTCGTCCAGGGGCCGCCCGTCCGCCACCGCCTTGGTGACCGTCCGCGCGGCGGTCTGCACGGTGAGGGCGCGGGCCGGGACGTCCAGGACGGTCCAGGGATCGCCGGCGTCGAGTGCGGGCCCGTCTGCGGCCCGGTAGGCGTCGAGGAACCGCCCCCACTCCTGCGGCTCCAGCAGCCCGCAGGCGAACCAGGCGGCGGGACGCCCGAGATCCCAGGCCGGGAGGCCCGCACCCAGGTCGTCGACATCGATCAGCCGCCAGGACGCTCCGGATACCCGCGTTCCGGGTACCCGTACGAGCTGGCCGAGGTGGAGGTCGCCGTGGCACAGCGCGGCCGGCTGCGGCATGGGTGCTTCGGCGCGCGCCCATGCGGGCAGGGTCGCCCAGGCAGCCAGTACGGGGGCCACGGCCGGGTGGGCGCCGACCGCACGGAGCCCGGCGACGGCACGGGCCGCCTTGAGGGGACCGCGCATGACCGGCGCCGGGTCGGGGACGGGTGCGCGGTGCAGCAGGGCGAGCAGGGTGCCGACGGCTTCCCAGGGGGCGGCGTCGGGGTCGTCCGGGTCGACCGGGGTGCCGTACGGCCAGAAGGTCACGAGCCTGCCGTGCAGATCGGCCGGTGCCGGACCGAGCGGGGGCAGGAACACGTCCGGGAGGTGGGAGGCGAGGGCGAGGCGCCGGGTCAGCCCGGCGGCGTCGGCGTCCGGTGCGTGGGCCTTCGCGACGGTGTCCGCGTGCCGGACGACGGTGCCGTCGGGGCGGTCGGCGAGGGTGCGGCTCGCTCCGCAGGGGCAGGTGGGGGTACGGGCGTGGGCGACGCCTTCGGCCCGGGCGGCGAGTTCGGGAAGGAGGGTGGTGGCTGTCATGGAGCTCCCTGGGTGCGGCCTGGGGAGAGGGTACGCGGGGGTGTGGCCGGCGTTGGCCGGTGACGCGGAGGGAGACACGGCTGCCCGTAGTGACGAGGCGCCGGCGGGCGGTGACGGATGCGCTACCCGGCGACACTCACGAACACGCCCGCCGCAGCAGACCCGCATGCACCGCAGCCACTCGTTGGGCAACCCCCACGGACGGCGACCGCCTCCGCGGAAGCGCGCGCCGGTTCAGGCGCGAAAAGATGCCGGCGCAGCTCCCCAGCTGCGCCGGCATTCCTGCCGTCCGCCGCACCCCCGTCCCCACGGGGTTTCATGGGTGGATGTCCCCGCCCGGACCGCTCTTCCGGGCCTGGGGTCGCCGCTCAGCGCCCCAGCATCTCTCCCACGGACGACGCCTGTATGGCCACTGTCTCCCACCCGTCGAAGACGAGGAGGAGCAGGACCGCCAGGGGAAGAGCCATCAGTGTCGCCACCACGGGGTGGCGACGGCCCTCGCGGCTCGGGCGGAACATGGCGGCGCCCGCCTTGTATGCCCGTGTGCGGACGACTGTCCGCGATGCCGTGTGGGCCATGACCCCTCTCCTGACCGTTTCTTGTTGTCGTGGTGCCTCGGGTGCCGTGTGCGGACCTTTGGCAGCGGCGGGCGTCCGGACCTCGGGGGACGAGTACCGCACCCGCCGCTCGACCTCAAATCTAGGGGCCCGGCGCTTCCCGCACGTCATGCCCTCGTACCGATTGCCGGGCCTCCCGGAGGATGAGCCGTGACCTGCGGCGTACTCCCCTGGGTGGAGACGGGCTCCTCCGTGTCAGGGACATCCCCGAGGGGGCGTCCGGTCCGCCCTTCTCGTCGCTCATGTCTCCGAGTCGTCCACCCGCGGCACCGGGTGCTCGACCAGCGCGAGAACCCGGTTCGCCATGAACCTGGCCGTGCGCACCGCCGTTCCCGTACGCGTGACTTCACTCACTTCGACCACACCCCGGCGCACCGCTGTTTCCACTCTGCGGCCCGCCCTGCTCGCCACCACCTCGTACGTGCGCGTCGTGTCCCCGGCGTCCACGACTATCTCCACCCGGTCACCCTTCACTTGACCAATCCCCCTTCGGTGTCGAGTGGTTGGGACCACGACGACCTGCGGACCCGGCCTGCCCGCACGTCCCCCGACCACTCTTCAAGTCTCCCACCCGCCACTGACAATCCGCCGCTCCGAGAGGGCGCGGCCTCTGCGCAAGGGCGCCCGGGGAAACGTAAGCTGTGGCACGTCACAGGACCGGGCAGCGGGGATGAACATGGTGATGATGCGCCTGAGGCGCGAGGACCCGCGCGTCGTCGGCTCTTTCAGACTTCACCGACGGCTCGGCGCGGGCGGGATGGGCGTCGTCTATCTCGGCTCCGACAAGAAGGGGCAGCGGGTCGCGCTGAAGGTCATCCGGCCCGATCTGGCGGAGGACCAGGAGTTCCGTTCGCGGTTCGCGCGGGAGGTGTCCGCGGCGCGCCGCATCCGTGGCGGGTGCACGGCCCGTCTGGTGGCCGCCGACCTGGACGCGGACCGGCCGTGGTTCGCCACGCAGTACGTTCCCGGCCCGTCGCTGCACGACCGGGTCGCCGACGGGGGGCCGCTCGGCGCGGCCGAGGTCGCCGCGGTCGGCGCGGCCCTGTCGGAAGGGCTGGTGGCCGTGCACGAGGCCGGAGTCGTGCACCGGGACCTGAAGCCGTCCAACATCCTGCTGTCCCCGAAGGGGCCGCGGATCATCGACTTCGGCATCGCCTGGGCCACCGGCGCCTCGACGCTCACCCACGTCGGTACGGCGGTCGGCTCGCCCGGCTTCCTCGCGCCGGAGCAGGTGCGGGGCGCGGCCGTCACACCGGCCACGGACGTGTTCTCGCTGGGCGCCACGCTGGCGTACGCGTCGATGGGCGACTCACCCTTCGGGCACGGCAGTTCGGAGGTGATGCTGTACCGCGTGGTGCACGAGGAGGCTCATCTCCAGGACGTCCCGGACGCGTTGGCGCCGCTCGTGCGCGCGTGCCTCGCGAAGGATCCCGAGGAGCGGCCCAGCACACTCCAGCTGTCGCTGCGGCTCAAGGAGATCGCCACGCGGGAGGGGCAGGGCTTCGCCGACGTACGTCCGCCGGCTCCGCGCGGCGCGGAGTCGGAGCGGGCGGCCGGGCGCCTGGCCGACACCTACCCGGACCGTGCCCAGCGTCGCGCGACGGGGCAGCAGGGTGCGTCCGAAGGGCAGGCCACTCCCCCGCCGCACGGCGCGGCCCCGGGTCGCGGTACGGGGCCGGCCGGGGGCGGGGCGCCTCCGCGGCGCGGCGACCGGAGTGTGCCGTCGTCGCGCGGCGGCAGTGCCTCGCGCGGTGGAGCCTCGCGCGGCGGCCGGCCGTCCCGGTCCGGGTCACGGTCGACGTCGGGTTCCCGGTCCGCGTCCGGGTCACGGTCGACGTCGGGTTCCCGGTCCGCGTCGGGGTCGCGGAACTCGACGCGGTCGGGCACCGGCTCCCGTCGTCCCGGGCCCCGGACGAGGGGTACCGGCCTGCGGCCGGCCAATCCGCGGCTGCTCGCGCAGCGACTGTTCGTGTTCGTCGTGGTGACGCTGGTGGTCGCGGTCGGCATCGCCCTGATCCAGGGCTGACAGGGGCCGGCCCGGGACCGCCGACGCGGCCTGCGTCACCGCCCGGGCCCCTGCCCGGTCGCCCGCCCGCGGCCCGTGTCCGCGCCGCGACCCGGCAGCCTCGGTGTGCTCACGGTGCCGGTGGGCTCACCGCGTCCCGTCCCGTCGGCCGGCCCGTCGCCGCCGCGTAGAAGGCGACCGCGGCCGCCGCGCCCACGTTGAGCGAGTCGACGCCGTGGGACATCGGGATGCGGACCCGTTCGTCGGCGGCGGCCAGGGCCCGGGGGGTCAGTCCGGCGCCCTCCGCGCCCAGCATCAGGGCGACCCTGTCCATCCGGTGCGGGGCGACCTCGTCGAGGCTGCGGGCCTTCTCGTCGGGAGTCAGGGCCAGGATCGTGAAGCCCGCCTCCCGGACCGGTTCCAGGCCCCTGGGCCAGCTGTCCAGCCGGGCGTACGGCACGGAGAAGACCGCGCCCATCGAGACCTTGACGCTGCGGCGGTAGAGCGGGTCGGCGCAGTCCGGGGACAGCAGGACCGCGTCCATGCCGAGGGCCGCCGCCGAGCGGAAGACGGCTCCGATGTTGGTGTGGTCGTTGACCGCCTCCATGATCACCACCCGGCGGGCGGTGTGCAGCAGTTCGGCCGCCGTGGGCAGGGGGGTGCGCTGCATGGAGGCGAGCGCGCCGCGGTGCACGTGGTAGCCGGTGACCTGTTCGGCGAGTTCCGGGCTCACGGCGTAGACCGGCGCGGGGAGTTCGTCGATGACGTCGCGCATGACGTCGACCCACTTGGCCGAGAGCAGCATGGAGCGCATCTCGTAGCCCGCGTCCCTGGCGCGTCGGATGACCTTCTCGCCCTCGGCGATGAACAGGCCCTCGGCGGGTTCGCGTGTGCGGCGCAGCTCCACGTCGGTCAGGCCCGTGTAGTCGTGCAGGCGCGGGTCGTCGGGGTCCTCGACGGTGATGAGATCGGCCACGGGGGTGATACTGCCTTGTCCTGGGTGGTGTGGTGCCGACGGCCGGGTCCGGCCGCGTCACCGGGGGTTGCTTTCGGGTGCGTCGCCCGGGATCCGTGAGGCCTGCGCAGGCCTACGAGGGCTGCGCGGACTGAGAGGGCTGCGAAGGTTCCGGAGCCTGCGCGGCCGGGGGGCCGACGTGCACGACCTCACCGATGACGATGACCGCCGGCGGCCTGACCTCCTCGGCGCGGACGGTCTCGGCGACCGTGGCGAGAGTGGCGTCGACGCGGCGCTGGGCGGCCGTGGTGCCCTCCTGGACGAGGGCGACCGGGGTGTCCGGCGACCTGCCGTGCGCCACGAGGGTCTCGGCGATCCGGCCGATCTTGTCGACGCCCATGAGCACCACCAGGGTGCCGGTCAGCTTCGCCAGGGACGGCCAGTCGACCAGGGAACGCTCGTCGTCGGGCGCGACGTGGCCGCTGACCACGGTGAACTCGTGGGCCACGCCGCGGTGGGTGACCGGAATCCCGGCGGCGCCGGGGACCGAGACGGAGCTGGAGATGCCGGGGACCACGGTGCACGGGATGCCCGCCTCGGCGAGCGCCTGGAGCTCCTCCATGCCGCGGCCGAAGACGTACGGGTCGCCGCCCTTGAGCCGGACCACCGACTTGCCCTGCCGGGCGTGTTCGATCAGCGCGTTGTTGATGGCCTCCTGCGCCATGAACCGGCCGTACGGAATCTTCGCCGCGTCGATCACCTCGACGTGCGACGGGAGTTCGGCCAGCAGATCGCGCGGGCCGAGCCGGTCGGCGATGACGACGTCCGCCTCGGCGAGCAGCCGGCGTCCGCGCACGGTGATCAGGTCCGGGTCGCCGGGGCCGCCGCCCACGAGGGCGACACCCGGGGTGCGGGTGCGGTGGTGCGGGGCGACGAGTGTGCCGTCGCGCAGGCCCTCGACCACGGCGTCGCGGATCGCGGCGGTGTGGCGGGGGTCGCGGCCCTTGGCGTTCGTGGTGAGGACGGCGACCGTGACGCCCTCGCTGTGCCCGGTGGCCGGGGTCCAGGCGGTGGCCCGGTCCGCGTCGTCGGCGCGGACGCACCAGACGCGGTGGCGTTCGGCCTCGGCGGAGGCACGCGTGTTGGCCTCGCCGTCGCTGGTGGCGATCAGCGCGTACCAGGCCTCCTCGAGGTCGCCCTCGGTGTAGCGGCGCCGCTCCCAGGTGATCTCACCGGCGTCCGCCATCGCCTCCACGGAAGGTGTCGCCTCGGGTGAGATCAGGAGTATGTCCCCGCCGGCCGCGATGAGGGCGGGCAGCCGGCGCTGGGCGACCTGGCCGCCGCCGAGCACCACGACTCGACGGCCGGTGAGGCGGAGGCCCACGGGGTAGGCGGGGTGTTCGGCCATGAGGCTGCGGCTCCTCGTACAGGCGGGCGGCGAGGGGCGCTACGGCACCGGAGCGGCCCTGACGTGGGGTGTGTGGGTAGGTGGTTGCGGAATCAGCGTACGGCGGGGGTGGGACGGCGACGACGGAACACCGGCCGTCGCGCCCCACCCGCTCCGGGGTGCCTGCTCCCTCTGCTTCTATTTCTCGGTGACGCCGGCCGAGTCGAACGTCGCCACCTCGTGCATGGCGCGCGCGGTGCTCTGCACCATCGGCAGGGCGAGCAGCGCGCCCGTGCCCTCGCCGAGGCGCAGGTCGAGGTCGACCAGCGGGCGCAGGCCCAGCTTGTTGAGGGCGGCCACATGGCCGGGCTCGGCGCTGCGGTGTCCCGCGATGCAGGCGGCCAGCACCTCGGGGGCGATGGCACGGGCCACCAGGGCCGCGGCCCCGGCACTGACGCCGTCCAGGATCACCGGCGTACGCAGGGACGCGCCGCCGAGGAGCAGGCCCACCATGGCCGCGTGCTCGAACCCGCCGACGGCGGCGAGGACGCCGACGGGGTCGGCCGGGTCCGGCTGGTGCAGTTCGAGGGCGCGGCGCACGACGTCGGTCTTGCGGACCAGGGTCTCGTCGTTGATGCCGGTGCCCCGGCCGGTGACCTCGCCCGGGTCCACGCCGGTGAAGACGGAGATCAGGGCGGCGGACGCGGTGGTGTTCGCGATGCCCATCTCACCGGTGAGCAGCGCCTTGTTGCCGGCGGCGACCAGGTCGCGGGCGGTCTCGATGCCGACCTCGATGGCCTGCTTGACCTCTTCGCGGGTCATCGCGGGGCCGGCGGTCATGTCGGAGGTGCCGGCGCGGACCTTGCGCGGCAGCAGTCCCGGGGTGGCCGGAAGGTCGGAGGCCACGCCGACGTCGACCACGCAGACCTCGGCGCCCACCTGGGTGGCGAACGCGTTGCAGACCGCTCCGCCGCCGAGGAAGTTGGCCACCATCTGGGCGGTGACCTCCTGCGGCCACGGGGTGACGCCCTGGGCGTGGACACCGTGGTCGCCCGCGAAGACCGCGACGGCCGCGGGCTCCGGGATGGGCGGCGGGCACTGGCGGGACAGTCCGGACAGCTGCGCGGAGATGATCTCCAGCATGCCGAGCGCGCCGGCCGGCTTGGTCATCCGCTTCTGCCGCTCCCAGGCCTCGCCGAGCGCCTTGGCGTCCAGCGGGCGGATCTGCGCGACGGTCTCGGCCAGCAGGTCGTGCGGCTCCTCGCCGGGCAGTACGCGCCTGCCGTACGTCTCCTCGTGCACGACCCACGACAGCGGGCGGCGCTTGGACCAGCCTGCCTGCATCAGCTCGGGCTCGTCCGGGAACTCGTCGACGTAGCCCACGCACAGGTAGGCGACCACTTCGAGGTGCTCGGGCAGGCCCAGTGAGCGGACCATCTCGCGCTCGTCGAAGAAGCTGACCCAGCCGACCCCGAGGCCCTCGGCGCGCGCGGCGAGCCACAGGTTCTGGACCGCCAGGGCGGAGGAGTACGGCGCCATCTGCGGCTGGGTGTGCCGGCCCAGGGTGTGCCGGCCGCCGCGGGTCGGGTCGGCGGTGACGACGATGTTCACCGGGGTGTCGAGGATGGCCTCGATCTTCAGTTCCTTGAACTGCTTCGCCCGGCCCTTGGGCAGCGACTGTGCGTAGGCGTCGCGCTGGCGCTCGGCCAGTTCGTGCATGCTGCGCCGGGTCTCGGCGGAGCGGATGACGACGAAGTCCCAGGGCTGCGAGTGGCCCACGGAGGGCGCGGTGTGGGCGGCCTCCAGGACGCGGAGCAGGACCTCGTGCGGGATGGGGTCGTCACGGAAGCCGTTACGGATGTCCCGGCGCTCCCGCATGACCTTCTGTACGGCCGCGCGCTCGGCGTCGTCGTAGCCGGGGGCGGGGGGGCCGGCGGGCGGCCCGGCGTCCGCCGGCCCGGCGCCCCGGGTGTCGAGGTCGTCGGGGTTCTGGGCGAGTACGGGCTGGGCCGGCTCGGACTGGGCCGGTTCGGACTGGGCCGGTTCGGACTGGGTCGGTTCGGTCTCCGTGGGCGGGTGCTCGGCCGGCTCGTTCCCGGTGAGTCCCTGCTGGGCCGGCGGTTCGGCGGCCTGTTCCGGGTCGGGAGCCACGGGAACGGCGCCGGTGTCGGCGCGGCGCGGCGCGGGGACCGGACCGGCGGCCTCCGGCGCCGGCTGTTCCGGCTGTTCCTCGGTGGGGAGGTTCAGGGGCTGCGGCGGGGCCGGCGCGAGGTGCGGGGTGGTCGGCACGACTCCCTCGACGGGGACGAACTCCCCCAGGGTCTGGTCCGGCACCGCCGCCGGGGAAACGCTGCCGGGAAGCGGCGTGTCGGTGCCGTCCGGAGCGGGCGAGGCCGCGGCAGGAGCGGTCGGGCCGGTGTCGGGGGCCTCGGGACCCGACGGAGCGGGCGGCACGGGAAGCGGCGTCCACGCCTCCTGGGCGGGCGGGGCGGAAGGGGTGGCCGGGGACTGCTGGGGCCCCTGGACCGGGTGCGCGGCCGGGACGTACCGGCCGCTCGCTCCCTCGGCCACCGGCTCGGCTGCCGCGACGGGAGCGGGCTCCGTGCCAGGAGTCGGCTCCGTACCGGGGGCCTGCTCCGTACCGGGGGCCTGCGCTGCGTCCAGGGCCGGGACGACGGACTCCGGTGCCTCGGCGTGCTCGGGCGTTCGAAGGACCGCGGCTTCGGGAACCTGCGCCTCGTCGGCGGGTGCGTCCGGTTCGGCGGGTGCGGGGGCCTCGGCGTCGCCGTCGCTCCGGGCGGCAGCGGTGGTTGCCTGCGGGCCTGCCGGGCCGGTGAACGGGCCCTGGGGTTCGTGGGCCACCGCGGAGGTGACGTCGGGTCCGTCGGTGGCGGTGACACCCTCCGGCACCTGGGCGGCCGCGGCCTCCTGGACCGGAGCCTCCGGTGGCACGGCGACGACGGGGGCGGCCTCCGCCTCGGGAGCCTGCAGCTCGTCGGGCACCTGCGCCCCGACAGCCGACGCAGGAACGGGCTCGGCGCCCTGACCCGCGTCCGGGACGAGGAACGGTACGGCGTCCGCGGCGGGTCCGGCTTCGTATCCGGGGTTCTCGGGCCGCCCGGCGGCCCCACCGGCCGCCGGCCCCTCACCCGCGCCCGCATTCACACCCGAATGCGGGTCTGTACCCGAACCCGTATCGGGCCCGGTCGCATCGGCCGTCGGTACGGAGGAGCCCTCGGAGTCTCCCGTGGCGCCCTGCCAGTCCTCCGCCGCGGCCGCGGCCTGCGGCGCGTTCTGCGGCTGGCCGGCGCCCGCCTCCGTCGCGACACGTGCGACCAGCGCCTGGGCGGCGCCCATGGACTGCTGAGGCGGAGCAACCGTTTCCGCTTGAACGGTCGCGCCCACCGTGGCACGGGCACTCCAGGACTGCACCGTCTGCGGGGCCGTCTCCCGGGTGCGCGACACGTCGAGATACTCGGGGCCGACGGTCGGCGGGCCGACCTGGCGCACCGGCACGTCGGCCGGGCCGCGGTCGGCGAGGGAGCGGACCGGGCCGGCGGTGGTGCTGGGGATGGGCGGGCCGAGGTGCAGCGGACGGCGCGGTGTGGCCGGGGTCTGCGACTCGTGCGTGACCGCGGGACCGGGCACCTGCGGCTGCCCGGGTTCGGGCAGCCGGACACCGCCGAGGTCGACCGAGCCGGTGTCCCGGCCGCCCGTCTCGTGCGGCCCCGGCTCGTGCACGGTCTCGACGACCGGCTCCGGCGCGGGTGGGGCGACCTCGTTGCCCCAGGCGCCCTGGGCGCCGGGCAGCAGCAGCTCTTCGTCCTCGGCGGAACTCCCGGAGAGGTAGGTGTACGAGTCGGGCGCGGGAACGCCCGGCTGCTCCACCATGCCTGCGTTCTCCGGCTGTTCCTCGCCCGGGACCCGGCCGGTGTCGGTCATGCGTACCCCTCGCCCATCGGTTAGTGCTCCTACGACCAGCTCACCCGGAACGGCGCACCCGACCGCCCCACACTGAAGAACGAGCGTGCGTCCCCAGCGGCACGAACAGCCTGCCCAAAAATGGCGACAAAGCCCTTCACAGGCATTGTCGCTGCCGCACGACCGCCGCGTCAGCTCGATCCGCGACGGTTCCGCTGTGGACTGCGCCACGTTGCGCGTCCTTGGGTTGTGCCGTACCACACACGCCTCGGAACGGACGTGTTTTCAGGGCATCGACCGACGAGTCGGCGGCGCCCGAGTTGCGGTACAACGATCGGTCAGCCTACCGCGAGCGGTACGACAACCCGATCGCGGGGACGGCCCCGGAACAGGGCCGCGCGATCAGGAAGTACGCGTCGGCAGTACGCCGCTGAGCAGGAACGCGACGCTCCGCTCGGTCTCCGTCCAGGCCCTGGTGTCGAGTTCGACGGACTGCAGAAGGGCGCACTCGACCCGGTAGCCGTGCTCGGACAGTTCCCGGCCGATCCGTTCGGCGGCGTCGCGGGTGGCGGCGTGCGTGACGATGCGCTGCGGGCGGCGGTCGGTGACCGCCAGGACCACGGCCGCTCCCCCGCCGCCGACCCGGACGACGTCCGGTTCGGGGAGGTCCTCCAGCGCCTGCGGGGCGGTGCCCTGCACGATCTGGAGCTGGACGCCGTGCCGACGGGCGGTGGAATCGGTGCGCGCGCAGGCCCGCGGGTCGCTGTCGACGGCGATGACCGCGGCACCGGCCCGCGCCGCCTCGGTGGCGAAGGCGCCGCTTCCGCAGCCGATGTCCCATACGAGGTCACCGGGGATCGGTCCGAGCCGGGCGAGCTGGGAGACACGCAGCGGCTCCCGTTCGCCCTCGCCGAGGTCGCCGCCGTAGGCGTCGTCCGGCAGCGTCCAGCCGCGCGGGCCGGTGGCGGGGTCGCGGCCGGCGATCCAGCCGCCGGCCGCGGAGGCGGCGCCCTGGCCGCCGACGACGATGACGACGTTCGGGTCGCGCCAGGTGTGGTCGGCGGCCTTGTCGGAGGTGACGACGCTGACCTGCTCGCGCGCGGTGCCGAGCTCCTCGCAGATGACGAAGGTGCGGTGGACGCCCTCCAAGAGCAGGCCCAGTTCGGCGGGGCCGGCGCCGGGAGAGGTGAGAACCGCCACCTTGGTGTGGGCCCGGCACACGTTCACCGCGCGTCGCAGGGTTCGGGGATGTGCGACGACCACGTGTGCGTCGTCCCAGGGCATCCCTGCTCGGGCGAAGGCGGCGGCGACGGAGGAGACCGCGGGGACGACCTCGACCTCCAGGCCGAACTCGGGGGCGCGCAGGGTCCGTACGACACCGAAGAAGCCGGGGTCGCCGTCGGCGAGGACCACCGCCGTGCCGCGGTGGCCGGCGACCCGGCGGGCGGCCAGGGCGGCGCTGCCGAGCCGGATGCGTTCGGCGCCGGCGGGCACCTCGGGGAGTTCCAGGTGGTGCGCGGCGCCTGCCACCAGGGTGGCGGCGCCCAGTGCGGCGCGGGCCGCTGCGGTCAGCGGCGAACCGTCCCAGCCGATCACCGTGACCCGGTCGGCCATCGTTGTCAGTCTCCTGGTGTGCGCGGAACGTCTTGGGTGTGCGGGGCGCGGTCGGCCGCTCCACCGGCGGACGGGCGGGCTTGGTGAGAGTACCTGGTACAGCCATCAACCGGGGTGACCTACTGTCGGCCGTCCCCCGGGAGGGGTTCAGCTCCAGTCGGTGAAGGCGGTGAACTGTCCGGTGTCGGCCAGGTGTTCGGCCGAGCCCTCGAGGTCCTCCGGCAGCAGGCTCCACACGATGAAGTCGGTGCGTACGTCCGTCCAGACGCCGTCGTCGCCGCGGACGTGGGCTATACAGGCGTTGCGCAGGACGCCCTCGCTGATGCAGCCGATCTTCTGGGCGACCTGTTGCGAGGCGGTGTTGTCGGCGGCGGTGCGCAGCTCGACGCGTTCCAGCTTCTGGTCGCCGAAGAGCCACTGGGCCGTGGCCATGGCGGCCTCGGAGGCGTAGCCCTCGCCGCGTGCCCAGGGGGCGACGATGTACGAGAGTTCGGTGGACCGGACGTGCCAGTTGGTCTTGGTGAGCTGGATGACGCCCACCAGACGCTGGGTGAGGAACTCCGTGACGGCGAGGTCCAGTCCGCGTCCGGCCGCGCGTTCGGCGGGGGCGTACTCGGTGATCCAGGTGCGGGCGGCCTGCTCGGTGAAGGGCTGGGGGACGTCGGTCCAGGCGGTGATCTGCTCGTCGTTCATCATCTCGGTCAGGGTGGACACGTCGTCCTCGTCGAGGGGACGCAGCACCAACCGCTCCGTGCTGATGGAGATGTTGGGGAAGGTGCTGCTCGTCATGCGCCGCTCCATAACCTTCGTGACCGTCAGATACCGCTGAGCTGCCCAGCATGCAGCATGAAAGCACCGGGCCGCACCACGGGGTCCACTCCGTGTACCGGAGTGGACCCCGAGAGTGCCGAACGGGTGCCGGGCGCGGCACGGACCGCCGTGGCCGCCGCGCGGACGGTGGTGGGAACGGTTCAGAAGGAGGGGACGACGGAGCCCGCGTACGTGTCCTCGATGAACTTCTTGACCTCGTCGGAGGTGAGGAGCTCGGCGAGCTGCTTCACGCGCGGGTCGTCCTCGTTGCCCTCCTTGACGGCGAGGAAGTTGCTGTGCGGATTGCCGTCGGCGGACTCGAGGACCAGGGCGTCCTCGGCCGGCTCGAGGTCGGCGCCGATGGCGTAGTTGCCGTTGACGACGGCGGCGTCGACGTCGGCCAGGGCGCGCGGCGTCTGGGCCGCCTCCAGCTCCTTGAACTGGAGCTTCCTCGGGTTCGCGGTGATGTCCGAGGGGGTCGCCTCGTAGCCGGCGCCGTCCTTGAGCGTGATGATCTTGTTGGCGGCGAGCAGTTGCAGCGCGCGTCCCTCGTTGATGGTGTCGTTGGGGATCGCCACGGTCGCGCCGCTCTTCAGCTCGCCGGCCTTCTCGACCTTCTCGGAGTAGAGGCCGAGCGGCTCCAGGTGCACGTCGCCGACGGACACGATGTGCGTGCCGTTCTTCTTGTTGAAGTCGTCGAGGTACGGCTTGGTCTGGAAGTAGTTGGCGTCCACCGAGCCGTCCTCCGTCGACGTGTTCGGCGTGACGTAGTCGGTGACTTCCTTGACCTCGAGGTCGAGGCCGGCCTCCTCGGCCAGGTTGTCCTTGACGAAGGTGAGGATCTCGGCGTGCGGCACGGGGCTCGCGGCGACGATCAGCGGGCCGGAGGTGCCGGACCCGGACTCCTCCTCCGAGCCGCAGGCGGTGAGCCCGAGGGTGAGGGCTCCGGCGGCGAGGACAGCGGCGGTGGACTTGGTGGCGTTACGCACGAAAAGTGCCTTTCCTGATGGGTGGTGCGACCCCGTCCGGGGGGGGCGGGGCCTGGCGGGGGAGTGAGGTACAGGGGGGGTTATGCGACCTTGCCGGCGTCGGCCGTCGCGGGCTCCGGCTCCTTGGCCTTGAGGAGCCGCAGCCTCGGCCCGGAGCCCTGGCGGCCGCCCCGGTGGTGCAGGGAGCGGGCGGCGTGGTCGCCGGCGAACTGGATGAGGGAGATGACCACGGCGAGGAGCGCCACGGTGATCCACATCAGTCCGGTCTCGAAGCGCTGGTAGCCGTAGCGGACGGCGAGGTCGCCGAGTCCGCCGCCGCCCACGGTGCCGGCCATGGCCGAGTAGCCGATGAGGGCGATGACCGTGGTGGTGGTGCCGGCGATCAGCGAGGGCAGCGCCTCGGGCACGAGGACCCGGCGGACGATGGTCCAGGTGTTGCCGCCCATGGCCTGCACGGCCTCGACGAGCCCGTGGTCCACTTCGCGTACGGCCGTCTCGACGAGCCGGGCGAAGAAGGGGATGCCGCCGATGGCGAGCGGCACGATCGCGGCCGCGCTGCCGATGGTCGTCCCGGTGATCCAGCGGGTGAAACTCATCAGGGCGACCATGAGGATGATGAACGGCATCGAGCGGCCGACGTTCACGATCTGCCCGATGACCTTGTTCACCAGGCCGTTCTGCAGCAGTCCGCCCCTGTCGGTGAGGACGAGCAGGACACCGATCGGGAGGCCGATGACGACGGAGACCAGGGTCGACCAGCCGACCATGACCAGCGTCTCCCCACACGCCTGTTCCAGCAGCGGCTGCATCTCGGACCAGGTCACTTGGCCTCCTCCTTCACGAGTGCCGACGGCGCCCGGTCCGCCTGCCGGGCCGTTGCCCTCGGTTCGACGGTCTCGATGTGCAGCCCCTGTTCGCGCAGGAAGCCGACCGGTACGACGTTGTCCTCGTAGCGGCCCGGGAGTTCGATGCGCATCCTGCCCACCTGGAGGCCGCCGACGGTGTCGATGGCGGCGCCGAGGATCGAGATGTCGATGTTGTAGGCGCGGGACAGCTGGGAGATGACCGGCCGGGTCGCGCTCTCGCCCCGGAAGGTGACGTCCAGGACGGTGCGGTGGTCGCCCGAGGCCTCGCCGGCGACCGGGAACAGCGCGGAGGCCAGTTCGGAGCCGGGGGTCGCCAGGAGCTCGGTGACGGTGCCGGACTCGACGACGCGGCCGTGTTCCATCAGCGCGGCCGAGTCGCAGATCGACTTCACGACGTCCATCTCGTGCGTGATGAGCAGGACGGTCAGCCCGAGCCGGCGGTTGAGGTCGCGCAACAGCGCCAGGATGGAGCGGGTGGTCTCCGGGTCGAGGGCGCTGGTGGCCTCGTCGGACAGCAGCACCTTGGGGTCGCCGGCCAGGGCGCGGGCGATGCCGACGCGCTGCTTCTGCCCGCCGGAGAGCTGGGCGGGGTACGCCTTGGCCTTGTCGGCGAGGCCGACCAGGTCGAGCAGTTCCAGCGCCTTGCGGGAACGCTCCCTGCCCGACCGGCCGAGGATCTCCAATGGCAGTTCGACGTTGTCCTGCACGGTGCGCGAGGACAGCAGGTTGAAGTGCTGGAAGACCATGCCGATGCGGTTGCGCGCCCGCCGCAGTTCCCGGCCGGCCCGTGGCCCGCGTCCGGCCAGGGCGGTGAGGTCCTGTCCGGCGACGGTCACGGTGCCCGAGGTGGGGCGCTCCAGCAGGTTGACGCAGCGGATGAGCGAGGACTTCCCGGCACCGGACTGACCGATGACGCCGTAGACCTCGCCTTCGCGGACGTGCAGGTCGACGCCGTCCAGGGCGGTGACCTCGCGTCCGCGCGAGCGGTAGACCTTGGTGAGGCCCGAGGTGGTGATCACGTGGGTATCCGTCACTGTCGAGTGCGCGGCACGTCGTGGGCGCCGGGCACGAGGCATTCAGGGGCGAAGCGTGCGGGGCCGGGAACGGCCCGGACGCGGCACGGCCTCTCGCGAGCGCCGCGAAAGGAACGGTGGGAAGACGTGCACGCGGGGCGGGGTCCGGTCGCGCACGCGGGACTCGGGGACTCGCCTGCGGGTACGACGGACCGGCTCTCGCTTCGGGGCGCGAGGCTCAGATGCTGCGGGGGCCCTCTAGAAGGCGCACATTCGGAGCGGACACATACATCCGGCACCGAGCGGCACACGCGCCTCGGTTGCGGGGATGCGGTCGCTCGTCGTGGTCATGCGAGCAGTAAACCAGATGTTCGGTCCTGACCGGACACGACTGTCCACATTCCGGACAGCCGTGGACGCCCGTGATCGCACGTCAGGGGCGTGCGGTGATCTCCACCCCGGCGTCCGTGACCAGTACGGACAGCGCCGACAGGTCCCCGACCACGAGATCGGCGGTCAGTTCGTGGGCCTGGTGGGTTGTGGCCAAGGCCACGGTCGTCATCCCGGCCGCCCGGCCCGCCTGGAGCCCGACGGGGGCGTCCTCGAAGACGACGCAGTGGGCGGGGTCCACGCCGAGGGCGCGGGCGGCGAGCAGGTAGGGCTCCGGGTCGGGCTTGCCCCGGGTGATGTCGTCGGCGGCGACGAGGGTCTTGGGCAGGATGCCCGCTGCGGCGAGGCGGGCCTCGGCCAGCCGCCGGGTCGCGGAGGTGACGACGGCCCAGCGTTCGGCCGGCAGCACGCCGAGGAGGTCCCGGGTGCCCGGCAGCGGGATCGCCCCGCCGTTCGGCACGTCCTCCACCTCCAGGTCCTCGATCCGTGCGACGGCCTCGGGCACGACATGGGCGGGCAACAGGTCGGCGGCTATCTCGGCGGCCGGGCGGCCGTGCAGCTCGATCCGCCCGAACTCCTCGGCCGTGATCCCGTACTCGACGGCCCACCGGGTCCAGCAGCGCTGCACGGATTCGAGGGAGGAGACGAGAGTGCCGTCGTTGTCGAACAGGAGGGCTTGCGCATGGATGGTCATGCCATCGACCCTACGGTGCCCGTCCGCGGTGGTACCCGGGCCCGGGTACCACCGCGGACGGGCA
>NZ_JBHXQZ010000007.1:24070-36364 GCF_042717095.1 Streptomyces sp. NPDC058632
GTTTAGGTGTGGGGTTTGTTGTACACGTGGTGGGTGTGCGTATGGTTTTATCTCCCCACCCACCCTGGGGGGCCCGCCGGGGGGGCCCCCGGGCCCGGGTACCACCGCGGACGGGCACGCACCCGGGCACGGGCAGGTGGGGCCGGGCGCGGCGGGGCCATTACGGCGTAATAGGGTCGCTGCCATGCTTGATGCCCTGACGCCTGCGACCGGTGTCGCCGCGCTGCTGCTCGCCGCGTGGTGCGGCTGGGCCGCCTACCGCGACCAGCCGACGAAGGACTGGCACTTCATCGGTATGGCCGTGGTCACCCTGCTGACGCTGGTTCAGCTGGTGGTCGGAATCGTGCAGCTGGCCCGGGGCGAGGAGCCGGAGCAGGGGACGGTCGTCTTCGTGGCGTATCTGCTGGGCTCGTTCGCGTGCGTCCCGGCGGCGGGCTTCATGTCGCTGGCCGAGCGCACCCGGTGGGGCTCGGTCACGGTGGCCGCGAGCGGTGTCGTGCTGGCCGTGCTCGAGGTGCGGCTCCATGACATCTGGAAGGGCTGAGATGACCGCGGCGGAACACGGACCGGAGCGGAAGCCGGAGCGGAAGCCGGACGGCACCCGGCTGATCGGCGGACCCGGACTGCTGCTGGTGTGGCTGTACGGGGTGATGGTCGTCGGCGCCGTGTCGCGTTCCGCGTACCAGATCGCCACCGAGTTCGACCGGGCGCCGCTCGCCTACTCGCTCTCGGCGATCGCGGGAGTGGTCTACGGATTCATCACGTACACCCTGGTCCGCGGTGGGGAGACGGCCCGCCGGGCGGCGCTGGTGTGCTGTGCGGCCGAGCTGGTGGGCGTCCTGACGGTCGGCACCTGGACCCTGGTGGATCCGTCCGCCTTCCCCGACGCGACCGTGTGGTCGGACTACGGGATGGGCTACCTGTTCATCCCGGTCCTGCTGCCCCTGACCGCCCTGTACTGGCTGCGCAAGGCCCGCACCCGCACGGTGTGAGGGCCGCTTCCCGGGCGGACGGTGGGGGCCGCGCCCCGGTCGGGCGGCGGCCCCGTCACGCGCCCGGTCAGGCGGTGGCCGCGTACGAGTCCGCCGTCTTCTCCAGGACGATCATCGGTACGCCGTCCGTGCCCCGGGACGTCCCGACCCGCTGGTAGCCGACCTTGCTGTACAGCTGGAGGTTGCTCTCGCTGCGGTGGCCGGCCTGGAGGCGGAACATCCTGGCACCCCGCTCGTCGGCGAGGGCGGACTCGGCGGCGCGCAGGAGCCGGGCACCGATGCCGTGCCCCTGGAGGCGGGGGTGGACGCAGAGCTTGCCGATGGCCGCGGCGGCGTCCTCGGTGCTCCTGCCGTGCACCGAGCCGACGATCTCGTCGCCGAGCCGGGCGACGAAGACCAGGTCGGTGGTGACCTCCTCGCGAACCGAGTCCAGACTCTGGACGAGAGGCGCGATGCGGTAGTTGCCGTACAGCGCCGCCTCGCTCTGGAAGCACAGGTACTGCAACCTGAAGATCTGCTCGGCGTCCTGCTCCGTCGCCGCAGAGATGGTCACGCTCATGCCCATGTGCGCACGCCTCCCGCTCACCTGATCACCTGTCGTCCCTCACTCCTATCCCCCTCCTCACCCGGACGCAACCTCCGGCGCGAGCAAACGACGCAGACATCCCAGACATCTGGAGCGTTCCGGCCCCAGGCTGCCTTGTGAGATACCCAACTCCCCCGCGATTTCCCGGTATGTCGGGTCGTGCGGGGACAGCAGCGCCTCCAGCAGCCGGGGACAGCGGCCCGGCAGCCGCCGCACCGCCTCCCGCAGGGCGCGGCGGCGGGCGGCGGCGAGGGCGAGGAGTTCGGGGTCGCCCTCGCCGGTGTCGGCGGGGTCACCGGCCCACGGTGTCTCGTGCCGGGTGGCGCGGCGGGTGCGGCGGGCCTCGGCGCGGACGGTCCGGCGGAGCCAGCCCGGGGGGTCGCGCGGCGGGTCGTGCGCGTCGAGGCGCTCCAGCAGGCGCAGCCAGACCGCCTGTTCCAGGTCGGCGGGTTCGGCGCCGGACGCATACGCCTCGGCGGAGGCCTCCGCGGTGAGCAGTGGGCCAAGGACGGTGACCAGGTGGTGCGTCATGTGCGCAACGACGCCGGCCGCCCCGGGCCGGGTTGCCCAAGGCGGCCGGAAGTCACCCCAACCGGGGCGGAACGGCTCGGCGGTTGACGACGGCGGCCGAGCGCTGTTCGCACTCAGCTGGTGCGGAAGTCCTCGCGGGCCAGCAGACCGGTGTCCGGGTGGTCGGTGAAGACGCCGTCGATGCCGGTGGCGAAGTAGGCCCGGAAGGCGCCGAAGACGTCGCCGTAGGCGTCGGGGTCGCCGCCCTTGCGGAAGTCCGCGGGCAGGAAGGGGTTCTCGTTGCGCATCGTGTAGGGGTGCAGGATCAGGCCGGCCCGGTGCGCGTCACGGACCAGGGTGGTGGGCTCGGTGAGGTTTCCGGCCCTGTCCCTGGGGATGATCAGGTCCAGGGTCGGGCCGATGCCCTGCGCGTAGGAGGCGATCTCCTTGAGGCCCTTCGGCGTGACGAGGTCGGCCACCGTGCGCGGGTCGCCGTTCTCCACGAAGTCCCAGGGACGGCTGTTCGCACCGGAGAGCAGCACGGCGAGCGGGTTGCCGACGAGCCGGCTCATCCGCTGGATGCTGGTGGGCTCGAAGGACTGGATGATGACGGGCGAGTTCTTCTTGTCCTTGCCGTGCCTGCGCAGCAGCCGGGCGAGGAGTTCCTCGGTGCCCAGGCCCAGCTTGCGGAAGTAGGTGGGGTGCTTGAGCTCGGGGTAGATCCAGACCTGCTTGCCGCGCCTTCGGGTCTGCTCGTTCTGCCAGCGGAGCACCTCTTCGAAGGTGGGGATCCCCCAGCGGCCGTCGTAGAGGGTGTTGTGCGGACGGTTGGCCGGAATGCGCTCGACGGCGCGCAGCCGCTTCAGTTCGGCGAGGGTGAAGTCCTCGGTGAACCAGCCGGTGACGGAGACGCCGTCGAGCAGCTTCGTACGCTCGCGGCCGGCGAACTCGGGGTGGTCCGCGACGTCCGTGGTGCCGCCGATCTCCGGCTCGTGCCGGCAGACGAGGTGGCCGTCCCTGGTGGGCACCAGGTCGCCGGCCTCGACGATGTCGGCACCCAGGTCGAGGGCGAGGTCGTAGGCGCCGAAGGTGTGTTCGGGCCGGTAGCCGCTGGCGCCCCGGTGGCCGATGACCGTCGGGACGGGCAGACCCTTCAGCCCTCGCCCGCCGTGCCGGGACTCGGCGGCTCTCGCCGTGCCGCTCAGCCCGAGGACCGTGCCGCCCGCACCGAGCACCGCCGCGCCGAGGAGCGCCCGCCGTCCGGTTCCGCCGGACGCCGTCGTTTCCGTCCGCTCGCCCGACTCCTGCGTTCCCATGGGGACCCTCCTGCCGTTGACCGTCAGTGCGGGGCGATCGTAGGGGCGCGTACATGGCGAATGGGAGACCGTGACCGGAACACGCGGGTGATACGGGGATACGGGATGCCGCGCGGGCCGGCCGCGACCCGAACGGGCGTATGGGGACAGAACGTCTGACATGCCGTCGGGGTTGGGGGTGCCGTACCGGGGTACCCGGCCGGTCCGGACGGCCGGCGGCGCGCCTCCCGCGCTCCGCGGGTCGCGCGTGGTTCCATCCGGGCCGTACCCGCGCCCCGGCCGGCGTGGGTCCGCACCCCCGGGCCGACGGCACCGGCTTCCGCGGACGCGACATGCCTCACATCCCGGCGCGCGTGTTACGGCCGGGCAACACCGTGTCACCGCAGGTGAACATGCGTAGACATCGTGCAATACCAGGTGAACCCGGCGTGCGGGACCCCCTCCGCCGCGAGTAATGTCCTCACCTGCACAGACTCATACCGCATTCCCGACACCGGAGGACCCGTTGTCCCGCTTCGCGCTCATCAAGGCAGTGCTCGGCCCGGTCATGCGCCTGATGTTCCGCCCCCGGGTGGAGGGCCTGGAGCACATCCCGGGTGACGGTCCGGTGATCCTGGCGGGCAACCATCTCACCTTCATCGACTCGATGTTCCTGCCGCTGGTCTGCGAGCGTCAGGTCTTCTTCATCGGCAAGGACGAGTACGTCACCGGCAAGGGGCTCAAGGGCCGGCTGATGGCCTGGTTCTTCACCGGCGTCGGCATGATCCCGGTCGACCGCGACGGCGGCCGGGGCGGGGTCGCGGCGCTGATGACCGGTCGTCAGGTGCTGGAGGAGGGCAAGGTCTTCGGCATCTATCCGGAGGGCACCCGCTCCCCCGACGGCCGTCTCTACCGGGGCCGCACCGGTATCGCGCGGCTCACCCTGATGACCGGCGCGCCCGTCGTCCCGTTCGCCATGATCGGCACCGACAAGCTCCAGCCGGGGGGCGCGGGCCTGCCCCGGCCGGGCAGGGTCACGGTCCGCTTCGGCGAGGCGATGGAGTTCTCCCGCTACGAGGGCATGGACCGCGACCGCTATGTCCTGCGGGCCGTGACCGACTCGGTGATGACCGAGGTCATGCGCCTGTCCGGCCAGGAGTACGTGGACATGTACGCCAGCAAGGCGAAGGCGGCCTGACGCCCGACGCCCCAGAACCTCCGCCCGGCGGCGGCCGGGAGTGCTGCCGCACCCGCGCCCGCCGCGAGCGCCGGCCCGGCGCCGAAGGAGCTCGTCGAAGGAACACCTGGGCGGTGGGCTCCTCAGTGCCAGGCCAGCCGTCCGCGACGCTCCCAGTACGCGTGCGGGTCCTCGGGCAGCGCGGCGAGGCGGGCGAGCTGCTCGTCGTCGAGGTCGACGACCGCCGCGTGCAGGTTGGAGGCGAGCTGCGCGGTGGTGGCGGCGCCGGAAAGGACCACGCCCGCCCAGGGCCGGCGCAGGACGAGCGCGAGGGCGACGGCGTCGCATGCCAGGCCGGTCTCCTCCGCGACGGACCTGAGCGCGTCGGGAGCGTGGGCCGCGGCCAGCCGCCCGTTGGCCATGCCCTCCTTGACGATCACCGTGAGCCCCGCGTCATGGGCCGCGGCCAGTGCGGACTCGGCGGAGGTCTCCAGCGCGTTGTAGGTCGACTGGACGGTACGGAACAGGGGTTCCCCGTCGACGGTGACGGCGAGCGCGGCGCGGATGGCGTCGGCCTGGGCCGGACCGCTGGTGGAGAAGCCGACGGTGAGGCCCTGGGCCGCCGCCTCGGCGAGCCGGACGTGGAGGTCCTTGTCGGTGAGGGCGGGACTGTCCGGGGTCACCGAGTGGATCTGGTAGAGGTCGAGCCGGTCTCCGAGCAGCGCGTCGGACTCGGCACGCTGCCGCTCGTAGGCGGCGAGGGAGTGCTCCTTGATCTCGTGGTGCTCGGCGTCGGTGGACCAGTCCGCGGTGTACGTGTAGCCCCATTTGCTGCCGATGACGACGTCGTCGGCGTCGGGCCGCTTCGTCAGCCAGTCCGCGAGGAACTCCTCGGACCTGCCGTACGAGCGGGCCGCGTCGAAGTAGCGGACGCCCTGGGCGTAGGCGGCGTCGAGGAGGTCGTGGGTGCGGGTGCGCAGGGCCTCGACGCCGCGGTCGCCGCCGAGGTCGTCGTCGCGGCCCAGGTTGATGTAGCCGGGCCGGCCGACAGCGGCGAGTCCCAGGCCGATGTGGCAGGTCGGGGTGGTGGCCGAAGCCAGTTTGGCGAAGGGCATCGGGGCTCCGATCGATCGGCTCCTTGCGGCTGCCCGACCAACGTAACCCGCGATGCCCTTCCGGAACCGGACCGGCGGCCTCCCGGCGGCCGGTCTACTTCTCGGCGTCCTGCCGGCTCCTGGCGTCGGCCCAGGCGTGCTGGGCGGCCACGTCGGCCTTCACCTCGGCGAGCTGGACGGCGACCGCGCTCGGTGCCGTGCCGCCGCGGCCGTCCCGGGAGGCGAGGGCACCGGGGACGTTGAGGACGGTGCGCACCTCGGGGGTGAGGTGCGCGGAGATCTTCACGAACTGCTCGTCGGTCAGCTCGTCGAGTTCCTTGCCCTCGGCCTCGGCGGCCTTGACGCACTCGCCGGCCACCTCGTGCGCGACGCGGAACGGCACGCCCTGCTTGACCAGCCACTCGGCGATGTCGGTGGCCAGCGAGAACCCGGCCGGGGCCAGCTCCTCCATGCGTTCGCGGTGCACGGTGAGGGTGGCCATCATCCCGGTGAAGGCCGGCAGCAGGATCTCCAGCTGGTCGATGGAGTCGAAGACCGGCTCCTTGTCCTCCTGGAGGTCGCGGTTGTACGCGAGCGGGAGGGCCTTGAGGGTGGCCATCAGACCGGTCAGGTTGCCGATCAGCCGGCCCGACTTGCCGCGCGCCAGCTCCGCGATGTCCGGGTTCTTCTTCTGCGGCATGATCGACGAGCCGGTGGAGAAGGCGTCGTGCAGGGTCACGAAGGAGAACTCCTTCGTGTTCCAGATGATGACCTCCTCGGCGATCCGCGAGAGGTTGACGCCGATCATCGCGGTGATGAAGGCGAACTCGGCGACGAAGTCCCGGGAGGCGGTTCCGT
Source organism: Streptomyces sp. NPDC058632 (assembly GCF_042717095.1). Lineage (NCBI taxonomy): Bacteria > Bacillati > Actinomycetota > Actinomycetes > Kitasatosporales > Streptomycetaceae > Streptomyces > Streptomyces sp. NPDC058632. The sequence continues at coordinate 30,583 of NZ_JBHXQZ010000007.1, forward strand.
CGATGGAGTTGGCCGCGCTGCCGTGCTCGAAGCCGAGGTCGCGTGCGACCGCCTCGGGGTCCAGGCCGAGGCTGCTGCCGGCCAGCGCGCCCGAGCCGTACGGCGACACCGCGGTCCGCTCGTCCCACTGGCGCAGCCGCTCGGCGTCCCGGGACAGCCCCTGGACGTGGGCGAGGACATGGTGGGCGAAGAGCACCGGCTGGGCGTGCTGGAGGTGGGTGCGGCCGGGCATGGCCACGTCCGGGTGGGCCTCGGCGAGGCCGACGAGGGCGTCCTGGAGCTCGGCGATCAGCCCGCCGAGCGTACGGGCGTGGTCCCGCAGGTACATCCGGAACAGGGTGGCGACCTGGTCGTTCCTCGACCGTCCGGCGCGCAGTTTGCCGCCGAGGTCGGGGCCGAGGCGCTCCAGCAGGCCGCGCTCCAGGGCCGTGTGCACGTCCTCGTCGGCGATGGTGCCGGTGAACGAGCCGTCGGCGACGTCCGCCTCCAGCCGGTCGAGGCCCTCGATCATGCGGGTGAGCTCGTCCTCGGTGAGCAGGCCCGCCCCGTGCAGTACGCGTGCGTGCGCCCGTGAACCGGCGATGTCGTAGGGCGCGAGCCGCCAGTCGAAGTGGACGGACGCGGACAGCTTGGCCAGGGCCTCGGCGGGACCGTCGGCGAAACGGCCGCCCCAGAGCCGTACGTCACCGCTGTTGCTGCTCACTTGCGTTGCTCCTCGAAGACAGGCAGATCATGGATGGGCCACATCATGGATGTGCCACCGCCTCCTCACTCAGGCGCAGGAGAGTGAGGAGGCGGTGTCAGAGTAGTGCGTGACGGCTCGTCGGCCGGTCAGGCGAGGTCGCGCTTGGCGGCGATCTTCGACGACAGGCTGTAGATGTCGATGAAGCCCTTGGCCGCCGCCTGGTCGAACGAGTCGCCGGTGTCGTAGGTGGCGAGGTTGAAGTCGTACAGGGACGACTCGGAGCGCCGGCCGGTGACGACGGCCCGGCCGCCGTGCAGCGTCATCCGTACGTCGCCGTCGACGTGCTGGTTGGCCTCGGTGATGAAGCCGTCCAGGGCGCGCTTGAGCGGGGAGAACCACTGGCCGTCGTAGACCAGTTCGCCCCAGCGCTGCTCGACCTGCCGCTTGTAGCGGGCGAGTTCGCGCTCGACGGTGACGTTCTCCAGCTCCTGGTGGGCCGTGATCAGCGCGATGGCGCCGGGAGCCTCGTACACCTCGCGGGACTTGATGCCGACGAGGCGGTCCTCGACCATGTCGATCCGGCCGACGCCCTGGGCGCCCGCGCGCTCGTTGAGCTGCTGGATGGCCTGGAGGACGGTGACGGGCTTGCCGTCGACGGCGACCGGCACGCCCTCCTTGAAGGTGATGACGACCTCGTCGGCCTCGCGCGCCACGGCGGGGTTCTGCGTGTACTCGTAGACGTCCTCGATCGGCGCGTTCCAGATGTCCTCGAGGAAGCCGGTCTCGACGGCGCGCCCGAACACGTTCTGGTCGATGGAGTACGGCGACTTCTTCGTGGTCGCGATCGGCAGGCCCTTGGCCTCGCAGAAGGCGATGGCCTTGTCGCGGGTCATGGCGTAGTCACGGACCGGGGCGATGCACTTCAGGTCGGGGGCGAGGGCGACGATGCCGGCCTCGAAGCGGACCTGGTCGTTGCCCTTGCCGGTGCAGCCGTGGGCGACGATGCCGGCGCCGTGCTTGTGCGCGGCGGCGACGAGGTGCTTGACGATCGTCGGCCGGGACAGCGCGGAGACCAGCGGGTAGCGGTCCATGTAGAGGGCGTTGGCCCTGATCGCCGGGAGGCAGTACTCGTCGGCGAATTCGTCCTTGGCGTCCGCGACCTCGGCCTCGACGGCACCGCAGGCGAGCGCGCGCTTGCGGATGACGTCCAGGTCCTCGCCGCCCTGGCCGACGTCGACCGCGACGGCGATGACCTCGGCGCCCGTCTCCTCGGCGATCCAGCCGATGGCGACGGAGGTGTCCAGACCGCCCGAATAGGCGAGTACGACGCGCTCGGTCACGGGATTCTCCTTACAGTGCATTCGCTGATATGCATGAGTATGCAGGAGGACGCATGATTCGTCAATCCAGCTCCGCCCGGAGGGTTTGAAACCGATCCGATGGGTCGATTTCGGGCGGCTTCCGAGGGTGATTCGACGTGTGGTTGAACGCGGGTAATCGCTTTCCCGTATCTCCCGCAGGACGCAGGCGCCGCGTCGGCACAGCCGAGCCCTCCCCCACGGGCTCTCCCCCACGCAACCCCGAACCCGAATCCGACCCGAGTGAGGCATTCGCATGTCCAGGGCCCTTCCGAAGTACAACAAGCGCCGCGTCGGTCTCATCGGCGGCGCCGCCGCGGTGGCACTGTCCGGTGCGGTGATCGCCGGTTCCGCCCTCGCCGGCGAGTCGTCCGACGACAGGGCGAACGCCCGGACGCTCGCGGGACCGGGCACGGTCAGCTGCCCCGACGTCGCGCCGGAGCTCCCCGCGATCCCCGCCTCCGCCCAGGCCGAGGTCGACCGCAACCTCGGCCAACTGGACACCCAGATCAACGAAGCCGACCAGCGCCTCGTCGACACCGCCGGCCAGGGCGGACCCAACTTCGTCCAGAACGCCATCCTCGGCCCCCTGGAGGACAAGCGCGTCGCCGCCATCAACCGCATCGCCACCGCCATCGGCCGCACCGCCGAACGCCCCGCCGGACTCGACTCCCTGGCCGCCTGCACGCTCGATGCCCAGGGCGCGGCGGACGCGGGCGGGGAGGCAGGCGGTGACGGCGACGGCGCCGGGGAGGAAACCACCGCCCCGCCCGCCGGCGACGCCGGTCAGGGAGCGGACCAGGGCGACGCGGGCCAGGAGGGCGGGGACGGCGCGGGCGACGCCGGGAACGCCGGCGTGGGCACGGTCAGCTGCCCCGACGTCGCGCCGGAGCTCCCCGCGATCCCCGCCTCCGCCCAGGCCGAGGTCGACCGCAACCTCGGCCAACTGGACACCCAGATCAACGAAGCCGACCAGCGCCTCGTCGACACCGCCGGCCAGGGCGGACCCAACTTCGTCCAGAACGCCATCCTCGGCCCCCTGGAGGACAAGCGCGTCGCCGCCCTCAACCGCATCGCCACCGCCATCGGCCGCACCGCCGAACGCCCCGCCGGACTCGACTCCCTGGCCGCCTGCACGCTCACCAAGTGACGTGACAGGCGCCGTGGCCGCCCCGCGTACGCCGGCCGGGGCGGCCACGGGTGGGGCCCCGGCGCCGTCCGGACTCCCCTCCGCCCTTTTCCTTAGACAGGTGAACAAACCGCGCCCATACTCGGTGACATGGGAAAGACTCATGAGCGCATAGACGGCCGCCTGCGCACGTTCATCGAGGCGCAGCCGGTCTTCTTCACCGCGACCGCACCCCTGTCCGCCGACGGCACGGTCAACCTCTCGCCCAAGGGCCTCACGGGGTCCTTCGCGGTTCTCGACGAACTCACCGTGGCCTACCTCGACTTCGCCGGTTCCAACGCCGAGACCATCGCCCATCTGCGGGAGAACGGCCGCATCACCCTGATGTGGTGCGCCTTCCAGGGGCCGCCCACCATCGTGCGCGTGCACGGCCGCGGCGAGCCCGTCTTCCGGGACGACCCGCGCTTTCCGGAACTGCTCGCCCGCTTCCCCGCCATCGATCCGGCGCTCCACGGCCTGCGCGCGGTCGTCGTCGTGACCGCCGACCTCATCCGCGACACCTGCGGCTACGCCGTCCCCTTCATGGCGTACGAGGCGGACCGCGACCTGCACGGGAAGCGGTTCGCACGCGAGGACGACGCCTCGCTGGACGCGTACTTCACCAGGAAGGACCACGTCGCGACGAGTCTCGACGGCCTCCCCGGGCTGCCCCTGCCGCTGCCCCCGTCCCCGCGCCCCTCCTCCATGTCCGCACCCCAGGACGGGTAACGGCCGCACGCCGCCGTCCTGCCACCGGACGCCGCCGTCCCACTTCCTGCCCCCCTACCCCCTATCCCCTACCTACCTCCGGGTACCGCTGAACGCTCCCGTGTCACGGCACGTATGTGTGGGCCAAGGGCCAAGTCCCACGGAGGAACCGTGACCACCACGCTCGCAGGCGGACGTGCCGCCCGCCGCCAGACGATGCGCCGCATCCGTCCGCGCCGCTCCCCCGCCGTGCCCCTGCTGCTCGCCGTAGGGGCGGGCGCGGTGGCCGTGCTGTGGTTGTGGTGGAACAACACACCGTCCATCTCGGACACCACCGGCCGGATCATCGCCGCGGGCCGCATCACCGGTCTGCTGGGCGGCTATCTGATGGCCCTCGTCGTGCTGCAGATGGCCCGGGTGCCCGCGCTGGAACGCCGGGTGGGCTCGGACCGGGTCGCCCGCTGGCACGCGATGAGCGGGCGCTACACCGTCAGCCTGGTCGTCGCCCACGTCTTCCTCATCATGTGGGGCTACGCCCTCCAGGCGGGCAAGGGCCTGGGCGACATCGTCCAGCAGACGATCACCTCGGTCGATCAGCTGCCGGACATGGGCAAGGCCGCCATCGGCACGGGTCTGCTGTTCCTGATCGCCCTCCTCTCGATCGGCCCGGTCCGCCGCCGGCTGCCGTACGACAGCTGGTACCACGTGCACCTGCTGACGTACGCGGTGATGTACCTGACGTTCTGGCACCAGATCACCACCGGCAACGAGTTCGCCGTGGAGCCGTCCGCGAAGACCTTCTGGTACGGGCTCTACGGCGCCGTCACCGCGCTGGTCCTCTGGTACCGGGTGATCACCCCGATCCGGCTGAACCTGCGGCACCGGATGCGGGTCGAGGCGGTCGTCGAGGAGACGCCGGGCATCGTGTCGGTGCTGATCAGCGGGCGCAGGCTGCACCGGATCGGCGCCGAGGCGGGGCAGTTCTTCCGCTGGCGGTTCCTGGCACCGGGAATGCGGTTCAGCTCCCATCCGTACTCGCTGTCGGCGGCGCCCCGCCCCGACATGCTGCGGATCACGGTGAAGGCGATCGGCGACCACACCACCCGGCTGCGCGAGCTGGAGCCCGGCACCCGGGTGTGGGCGGAGGGCCCCTACGGGGCGCTGACCGCCCAGCGCCGCAGCCGCGGCAAGGTGCTGCTGGTCGCCGGCGGCGTGGGCATCACGCCGATGCGGGCCCTGTTCGAGACGCTGCCCGGCGCCTCCGGCGACATCACCCTGCTCTACCGGGCCAACAGCACCCACGACCTGGCCCTGTGGAGCGAGCTGGCCAAGATCGCCGACGAGCGCGGCGCCCGTCTGATGTACGCGGTGAACAGCCCCGAGGGGGAACGCCCCGACATCTCCGCGGAGAGCCTGCGCCGCAAGATTCCCGACATCGACGACCACGACGTCTTCATGTGCGGCCCGCCCGGGTTCGCCCGGTCGGTCTACGACGCACTGCGCGGCGCCGGGGTTCCCGCCCGCCGTATCCACCACGAGTCGTTCGAGATGTGAGCGACGGGTCATCCACACCCATCAGGAGCTTGAGAAACGATGAGGAAGAGTCACCCCGTCCGGCGTGCCGTGCTGGCCACCGCCGCCACCGTCTCCGGGATCGTGCTGCTGCTGACGCTGAAGCCCGGTTCCGACGAGGGACCGGCGGACGCGGCCGGCGCCGTCCCGCCCGCGGCCGCGCAGTCCCCGCAGGGCGGCACCCAGGCCATCGCGAACGGCACCGTCACCGGTGACGCGGCCGACACCCAGTACGGCGCGGTCCAGGTGCGCCTGACCGTCAGCGGCGGAAAGATCACCAAGGCCGAAGCC